>JAAYGY010000049.1 GCA_012735575.1 Clostridiales bacterium | reverse complement strand
GGCCGGAACCATCAAAGGCCTCTTTTCGAAGTATCTTACGGAGAAAATCAGCCACTACCTTTTCGTTGTCCCAATCCTTAACATTGGCCTTTATATCCTCCATCATAGCCATAACCTTTGCATTGGCACCACCGTGTTTGGGTCCTTTTAATGAGCCAATGGCAGCAGCAATGGCCGAATAGGTATCGGTACCTGTAGAAGTTACTACATGAGTGGTGAAGCTGGAGTTATTACCGCCACCATGTTCTGCATGCAGCACCAGGGACAGATCCAGTACTTCAGCCTCCAGTCTGGTGAAGTTTTTATCTGATCTTATTAAATGAAGTATATTTTCCGCAGTACTTAAATCCTTTTTAGGATAATGTATATGAAGGCTTTTACCATTGTGATAGTGACACTTTGCCTGATAAGCATAGGCAATATAAGAAGGAAATCTTGCTATAAGCTCAATGCATTGGCGCAATACATTTTCTACACTAATATTATCCGGATCTTCGTCATAGGAATAAGCAGCCAGTACACTTCGAGCCAGTTTATTCATTATATCTATACTGGGGGCCTTAAATATCATATCCTCGGCAAAACCATCAGGAAGATGCCTGTTGGAACCTAAAAGTTCCTTAAATTTTTCTAGTTGATGGGTATTAGGCAATTGGCCAAAGAGAAGCAGGTAGGCAGTTTCTTCAAAACCAAATCTATCGTCAGCCTGGAAACCTTTTACTATATCTCTAACATCGATTCCACGATAAAAAAGGCGTCCCTCCATAGGCATTTTCTTACCATCTTCAAAATAATAGCCTACAACGTCGCCAATGCGGGTTAGACCTACCAAAACTCCCGTACCATCACTATTTCTGAGTCCTCTTTTTGTGTTGTATTTCAGGTGCAATTCTGCGGGGATAAAATTGTTAGCTTCTGCCAGTTCTCGCAACTCTTTAAAAAAATCTTTCATTGTTTCACAACTCCCATCAAAGCAAATAAAATTTCAACCATCTCTTATATGCTTATGTATTTGCGCCATATTAGGCAATATTAATATGTATTTGCGCCATATTAAAATGTATGGAATATAATATACCATAAAAAGAGAGAGAAGACAATAACATTTTATGAATATAAAATTGCAGATATCAGACAATTATACGTGAATCCATGTCAGAATATTCTATGTGTTTCTTCATATTTTATCACAAAAATAGTTATTGGTATACTAAATAATGAAACTATCTGTAGGGGAATAATATGGTATAATCATTTGTGGTATTATGTAGCAAATTGTTTTAACTCATTTAAACCAGGTTATAAATTTCTTTAAAGGCTTAAATATCCAGTTAACTTCCAAGCCAATCCCATTTTTATTATTATAGACAAATTGTCTACCTATTTATATATAAAATATGACAACTAGGAGGATGAATGTGGTTACCAATATAAAGGATAATCGTCTTGAAATAAAGATAGGAGAGAACATAACAGTATCCTGGGTTCAGGACAAGCTGGATCAGATGCGGGAACTTATAGATAAGAACAACTCCTATGATCAAATAGTATTGGACATGAAGGGTGTAGATACTATTGATTCAGTCGGGGTTAACCTGATCATAGCCCTTAACAAAACTGCAAATCAAATCAGCAAGGGCTTTAAAGTAACCGGCCTTAATGGTAAGGTAATGAATCTC
>JAAYGY010000048.1 GCA_012735575.1 Clostridiales bacterium | reverse complement strand
TACACACTATTTTGGACTTGACTGGACATGGGTTTCATCAGAGGGAAACTAAATCTATTAAACGAAAGAAATAGCCTAAAGTACTATCATCTTCTACTCGAATAATGGCACGGGTAACTTCTTTCGTGCGTATCACAAGTTGGGGAATAACAAGCATTCCTTTATCCATTTGATATACCAATATTTCAACTTATGCCAATGTAAAATGTAGCTGGGGTGTTTGTGAAAGAAATTCAGCTAACTCTTCAGTACTCTCCCGAATACCGTCGCCAACTATAAGCAATATAAATCGACCATAGCGTATATTTGGCGTAATTACATCAAAAGTAGAACAAATTAAGAAAGAGTTATTCAAGAAAAGTTCTCTAAATCAACCGTATTCTCCTATGCAATAATCTGAATCTCAAGAAAGAAGCGTTTAGAACATGACCTAAAGATTGCCATTTTCCTTTCCTTATAGTGGATGTCATCTATATAGCACAATAAAAGGTAGATACAATCAAAGGGTTTATTGATAGCCATAGTCATCAATGAGAAAGGTAATCGTGAAATATGAAATCATTGGATATCAATTAGCCAATAGCGAATCAAAAAGAAGCTAGTGAGAATTCTTCATCACCCAAACCTATGAAGTCAAAGCATCAAGAGCTACTGTTTTACTAGACGAGGCCTTTGATAATATAACTGGTGTTTTGGCATTACCCCTGAAGTATTGGAAACGGCTACGTACTATAAATGTTGTGGAAAGACTTAACCAAGAAATCTGTCAGCAGTTATTCCATTCTTATCTAATATGGCATCCATCATTCGTCTCATGTACACTCTACCGATAAAACATGATGAAAAATAGCAAACAGAGCGTAAATACTTTGATATAACTCTATATTAACAAGTGCGAGGTAAGGCTCTGCTACCTAAGGTTCGCATTTATTCCACGATCCTATTGACACAGGGATCTCTAGCTCTCTAAAACTCACCTTTATGGCAGAATAGCCTCATGTGGCCTGCTATTCCCACTCTGAGATTATATCTCAGCGCGGCTACCTTGTATCCATAGGCTTTCGTGGCATAAACGCTTATATTTTTCAAGGTGCAAAAAATATCGTTTTAAAGAATTTCAAATTATTTAACTACCGAGGCATTTTACACACTATTTTGGACTTGACTTATAAGATTTCTATCATCAAGTTTTCAATATTTTCAACTGTTTATATCTCTATATGTCTAACCTTTATTTTTGAGTAATTTACCAAAAGATTCATCAATGACACACCATGTTCTCTTAACTGAGTTTGCATCATAATCCTTAAAAAATACTGGAATCAACTTCTCACGGTGCTCCTTATAATAATTAGGATTAGCCATATATTTCAGTATCTCTTCTTCTAATCCTTTTTGGGTCTCGACCTTTGGACCTGCAGTCCAAAAATCATATGGCTCTAATGCTAATCCCCTCTCCTTTCTATACTCATCTATATCAGTAGTTACGAATATGATCGGTTTATTCATAAATAGAAAATCATTATATATCGTTGAATAGTCTGTGATTAAAATATCACCTGCGCCTAATATTTCATATAAACTTAAATCTTTCTCGTCTAAATCATCATTATTAATAAATAATATATTACTATATTGTCTATTCTTCACCTTGGCAGTTATAGAAATCTCTTCACCATGGTGAACCTTTGATATACATATCAAGTTGTTATCCTCTAAGAATCTATTAAATCGATCATAGTCAAAGTTCATTATTTTAACACTATCATTCAGCAGAGAAGAGCCTTCTATCCTATTAGTTGCATCGAATCTATGAAATGTGGGCATATTAAAAATAATCTTTTTGTTATTTAAGCTAATTCCTAGTAACTTTTCTAAATTCGATCTGCTAGATGATAGTTTCAACATATCATTTCTTGGTAAGCCAGTTATTCTATATTTATCTTCAGGTATTCCGTAGAAGGAACTATATACAATCATATGTAAATGAGAAGCCACACATATAATATCTGCCTTCTCAAAAATCTCTGGGTATCCTCCTGACTTCTTATCTTTTTTGTCCATTATTCCACATGCTTTAAGTGGAACTCCACCATGTCCCACATCAATATTATAAGTAAATTTAGGATAATGATATAAAAATGTAGCAAATCCAGATACTGTAACTAATGAGTGTAATGGTACTTTAACGATATTTTCTATAGACCAGACATCTTCACCTTTAATAACGTTAACTTTATATTTGTGTTTATATTCATCAGGCATAAATTTTAGTAGAGCATCTATATTTGAATCTGCTGCATTAAATCTGTTAAATGTAACTGTTCTATTATACTCTTTCTTCTTAATGTCTCTCATTAATGTTTTATCAATACTTATTAGATGCAATTTGGAGTTCACAAGTATTGCAATTTCACACTCATCCACTCCTTGTTCAGCTAATGTCCTTACTTGTTTTATATAGTTATTGTCATAAGGAACAATTATTTTAACTCGACTTAGTTTCTGTCTTCTAACAACATCTCTTACTGTAATCATTTTTATGCCATTCTTTAAACCTTCTTCTAAAGTACATAAGCCTTCAATTTTAATCCCATTTTCTATAATAGTATTTATAAATTTCTCAGAAACATTATTAAAAATATCAGCTAAATATATATTATTTCTGTTTTCTAGATAATCTACATTAGAACTAATTTTTTCTCTTATCTTTTTGATTAAGGGTGATTCTCTGTCACTAGTACGTATTAAGGCTAGATCTCTTGAAGCTATTTCTTCTCCTAAAAGATATTTTATATATATTAGATATTTAACCCTTTTCTCGTTTGGTAATTTTTCTATAAGATTCAATGCTTGTTTTATATCACCAATGCATATACAAGAAATTATGTCTACAGCTCTAAAATCTTTTCTTTGCTGGCTTAATACTAGTTCTTGTTTTAATTCCTTCTGAATATATTGTGATTGTGAAACCACTTTAATAAATTCATTTCTTTTCTTATTTTTATACAATGCAACAAGATATGTTCTCTCAACATATTTATATTTTCCTGCATTATATGCTTGTTTTGCAAGATTTTCGAATTTGTTACTATCTTCCAAATTTGAATAAAGCGCATATATTGCCGTGAATATAGGCCAATTATAATTATCATTTATTTTTTTTAACGCACTCCCAATAGTCTTTATAGATTCTTTTTGTTCTAGCTTGCATATGTTTCCATCTGCTAATCTACATATGAGTGCAGCTCTAGCATTCCATGAATTTTCTGCTATAAACTCTTTTATAATATTACTATCAATTTCTAAATTAAGACATTTCTCTAAAGCTTTATTAAAGCTATCTTTTGTATTAGCAAGAAAAGTATATATTTTATTAATACCTGATTCGGGCATAAAAGTCGTAATCACTGGTATTCCACATGCTAAATATTCATATTGCTTTATAGAATCACATGCTATATCCATATCTGCACTATCAATATATGGCACAATACCAACTTGCATATATCTTAAATAGTTCTTTAGTTCTGAATGCCTTTTTGGACCAAGCAAATATAAATTACGACGTTTTTCTACCAGCATTCCTTCATTAATAGGTCCAATAATTACAAAAGATTTATCCGGGTTTGAATCAACAATTTCATAAAACAATTTTTCATCAAATCTCTCATATACCACACCAGTGTAAACTATTCTGGGTTCTGGCACATTTTTTAAATCATCTGGCATTTCATTATGAGTAAATATAAAATCAGATTCATTCACTGCATTCTTTGATAAATAAACATTATCACGATTCTCTACAGACTTTCGTTGTAAGAACAAGGACGTTGATGTTGTAGTTATTGCATCAGCACTATCCATCAATTCTTGTTCCCAAAGTATATCTTTTCTTGTACCCCAAAATGCATAATCTAAATCTGAATGATCGTCTACACACTCATAAATGTGGTAAAATTCACCTTCCAGAGATTTTATAACTTGTACTTGATAAGGAAGATAAGTTATAATCACTGTTTCTTCATTTTCTGTTTGTAGGTTTAATAAAGTTTGAACAAGATTTATATAATTGTTGGCTATTTGCTTTTGATTGTAGATTGCAGAAATAGGAGAATATATTCTTACCCCATCCACTTTTTTCATATTATCAAATGACTTTTCTATTAAGAAGTCTATTGTTATACTGGCGCTATCCACATTTATTGCTGTTCCTGGGGTTATATAAATAACCTCATGGCCAAATTTCACCAGAGAACGTGCTATGTGGTGCATGCGTTGGTATATATAACTCCAATCGCAGGAAGATAGAATAATAAATCTTTTTGATTTATTCTTTGCTGCCACATCAAATATAGTTCTTAAAACAGTATTTTCCTTATACATTTCACGTAATTTGCTTTTTAAAACTTCATCTTCTGTATAGCGATATGCTAGTCCATAATTTAATGCAGCATCACTTTTATTACCAACACTATCTAATTTAACTGCATTATAATAGTATTTACCATATGAGTAATCCTTCAAATCTGCCAATTCAGTTATAGGTATTTCCATATCATATAATATTTTTAATACCTCACTGGCTTCCTCTTTATTTTTAGTACATTGGAGAGCTCTTTTGCAGTATTCTAAACATAATTCTTTTTTTGCACAAACTTGATACAGATATGCTAGATTATAAAGTATATCGAAGTTCTCTTCATCTAAAGATAAACCTTCAATTAACACTTTTTCAGCTTCTTTTATATCTCCGCTCATCATCGCTATAACACTTTTTATAGAATATATATCAATATCATTGCTTACTATCTTTTCATACTGATTTAGTAATTCCTTTGCCATTTCTAATCTATTATTTTCTATTAGCTTTATTATATTCTCTTTCAATCTACTTATATAAGCGTTAGCATCGTTGATCATTATCATCAGCCTCTTTTATCTTTTTTAATCTATCAGAACCACTTCCACAAAATATATAATTACATAAGGTTCAATTGTATTTCTGATTTTAAAGTAAGCATCTCTAAATCATCCGGTACGATTTTTAAGTATTCATCAATTAATAATTTAGCTTCTCCGAATTTTTTTGCTTTAATAAGAATATTAATATTATTTTTTACAATTTCTTTATATTCCTCAAATTCATTTTGTATTTCTTCCCTAGTTGCTTGGTTCCTTTTTTCTATAGTATCTATTTCTTCCTGTGCTTGCTCAAGGAGCAAATCTATGCCTTTTTTAATAGGATAAGATTTTAAAGCTTTTCTTAGATATCTAATGTATTGAGTTATATTTTTCTCTTTTATCAGTTTAGCTTTTTGAATATATATAAAAAACCTATGTTCTCTATTATATATATCATAGATCATATCCTTATTATAGATATCAGGGTTATATATATTATTGATATACTCTACGCCTTTATCTATATATTTATGGAACAAATCCATGTAATGAGAATCCTCGCATTTTTCTAGCATTAATACGATCCTTGCTAAAGTGAGCCAATATCGAAAACTAATCATATCTTCTTTGTCATGATATTTATGCAGATAGTTAACAATTTGATTATAAAAGCTGCTATATTTATTTATTGCATAAATTGTCATTCTCTCAACATTTCTAGTATCCCCTATATTTTGAAAAAAACTTAATTCTAAATCATTATTTATAATATATACAATAATATCTCCATAGTAATCTTCAAGCATGTCAAAATCAAGTTTATTAATTTTTTGAATAATATGCGCATTACTAATACTATTCTGCATTATTTCCTGTCTAATAATATTTAGTATGTAGTATGGTTCATTCCTGTTATTTTCTTCATAGTATTTCATTATCTGCTTTTGGTAAAGCTGTCTTATTTCGATATCAATATCTTGACTCTCCAATAAGTTAATAAATTGACGTTTTTCATCTTGATCTATCTCTCTAAAATACTCCATTACTATTTGTGTATTTTTGTCATCTCTAGCAATCTTAATCATAGCCTTAGGTTTAAGATCTGAATCCTTTATTCTTGTTGCATGTTTTACAGCTAGGTCATAATCATTTTTCTTAATATGAATAAGTGCCATGTTATATAAAACCAAATCTTCATAATGATCGTCAGTATAATAAAAAGTTAATGAAGTATCTTTAGATATTGGAGATTTAAAAAATGTTTTTTTACATTCAAGGTATTTCATCCCTGCCTTCAATACATTTTCAGTATCACCAATTTTAATGTTAGAAATAAATAAAGTATACCATAAATCAATATAATCTTTATTTAATTGTAATCCTTCTTGGCATATTTTAATAGCTTCTTTATATTCTTGGTTTCTATAAGCTGTCATTGAATAGCTACCATAAATATAAAGATATCTATATCTTTCACGATACGACATTTTCTTAATTAGTTTATAGCTTTTTCTATATTCATTCAATCCTTTCTCTAAATCTACAATTGAGGTAGATAAAGCTAACTGGTATTGATAATAAATATTATTCGGATCCTTTTCCAATTCTTTCTTTAACAATCCAGCTGTCCTTTGAAACTTTTTATTTGTAAACTCTTCATCTTCCCATATATAGCCATAATGTCTAAATATAATATTTGAAGCATATACTGGTTTTTCAAACCTAGGCTGCTCATGAATAGATCCTTCATACTTAAACTCTTCTGTTCTCCTAAACATTCTAATCAAATTGTTTACGCTATAAGAAGGTTCCTTTCCCTTACTATAGGATTCCATATAATTTTTCATCTTAATACTAACTGTATTATATTTCTCTAAATCTTGCTTAATTATCTCTATAGCCTCTTCGGGATTTTCTAATTCTTCATCTGCATCTATTATCCAAATCCATTCACCCTTTGCATAGGATATAGATATATTTCTCATTTCAGAAAAATTATTTGTCCATTGGTGCTGATATACCTTATCAGTATATTTTCTTACAATTTGAATTGAATTATCACTAGAACCAGTATCAACAATTATTAATTCAGCTAATTTTGAATCTAGAATTGGTACTAGACTGTCCAAGCATCTAGTTAAATTTTTCTCTTCGTCTTTAATTATCATACAGATACTTACTTTTTTTTCATATTGCACTTAAGGATCCTCCTCTTATATGTTACATAATAATTTATAACTCTCTAATATTCTCCTCAAAATTAATAAGAAAAGGAGTCAGAGGAATATCCTCTGACCCTTTGTTTAACACTAGAGTCTCAATTATCTTAGCAATTGTAGTACTCCTTGAGGTGCTTGGTTTGCCTGCGGACCACCAACTATCTTTCGATAGCTGCCAGACTATATCTTCAGCCAATTTATCTTGGCTGTCGGGCGCTTCGGGGGCACCTTACCCCTACGGTTCTCATAGCCGTACAATTACCATTGCCTTAGGCCGTGCAACCTAGTCGTTGAACCTTCCCCATCCTTTCGGAACAGGGGCTTGGCTGCTGATTATCCATTGTTCCATCCCTGAAATTTTCAAACCTTCGCATTTATCCTTTCGGATTGTGCTGTGGTTTCCAGGGCTTTAGGATGTCCCAGCAATTCACCCGATTTGCTATTAGAGATTACTCTCCAATGGACCCGTTCATATGTTACTGTAGAAGTTGTAAAACTCCACTGGGTAACATATTTGCCTGAGCCAGCATAGCTGTAGCAGCTTGTTGCAGGATGTTGAACTTAGTGAACTCCATTATTTCTTTGGCCATATCAACGTCTCTGATTCTGCTTTCTGCTGCTAGCAGGTTCTCAGAAGAAGTATCCAGATTCTTGATGGTGTGCTCTAATCTGTTTTGCATTGCTCCAAGTTTAGATCTTTCAGCAGATACAGTTTCTATAGCATTTTGAATAACTTCAATTGCTGAAGATGCTGCTTTTTGGGATGAAATGTCTATTCCTTTTTTATCATCAATAGTTATTGTTGCAGCCTCAACTGTTATATCATTTGCTACTTCAGCAGCAGCAGTTAAATCTTCTCCTTCAATTGCCTTTACTGATATTTTAGATATTTTTTCCAGAGCTTCAATAACTTCGGCCTAAGTTGCAGTAATAGCACCATCACTTTCTCCATCTTTAGCTTTTTGTTTTAAGGTTATGGTAATTGTGTTACTTACCTCATCAAATACTGCTTTTGTCTCAGTTACTCCAGAATGGCTGGCACCAGTTACAGGAGCTGCGAATTTTATGGTGATGTTCTCCTCTGTGTTGTTCGTAACAATAGCATAATCACCAATAGTTGCAGCAGTTGCTGTTATTACTTCACGTACTACGTTTAGAGATGCTGCAGACATATTATCAATTGATAATGTGATATCCTGTCCTTTGTTTGCTCCAATATGGAAGACACCCGTAAATGTTCCATTCAATAGATTTTGAGTATTAAATTGTGTTGTTTCGGCAATTCTGCTAATTTCCTGAGACAGCTGATCTACTTCTTTTTGAAGTTCCCCTCTATCTATTACAACATTAGTGTCATTAGCTGCCTGTACTGCTAACTCTCTCATTCTCTGGAGAATAGCATGGGTTTCCTGAAGTGCACCCTCAGCAGTCTGAATTAGGGAAATACCGTCCTGTGCGTTTTTAGAAGCCATGTTAAGACCTCTGATTTGGCCTCTCATTTTTTCTGAGATTGCCAGTCCTGCTGCGTCATCTCCAGCTCTGTTAATTCTGTAGCCGGAAGATAGTTTCTCCATAGCTTTTGCAGCTGCGTTGTTGGTAATACCTAGCTGTCTGTAGGCATTCATTGCCATAAGATTGTTGTTAATACGCATATTTATTCCTCCTTGATTTTTTATATTCGGCATCCTTGCCTAATTTTTATATTTGCAAAAGCATCTGCCACCCGGCCGCTGTGGCATCTGCTTTATTGCCTTCACTTATTATATCGGTAGGGGTATTCTAGAACTTTAGTATTTTTTGAAAAAATTTTATTCTTTTTTTAGAAAAATATTGTTTAATGGCAAATTCGTTGGAATGCTGCTGGAT
>JAAYGY010000047.1 GCA_012735575.1 Clostridiales bacterium | reverse complement strand
GTAACTGGACCATTGCTCAGATTGAACAATACAATCCTGACTTGAATTATGGTATTAGCTACATTCCTACGCCAGATGGGGAGAATTTTACTACATATGTAGGTGGCAGAGCGTTAATTATACCCAAAGGTGTAAAGGACGTGGAGGCGTCTTGGGAGTTTGTAAAATGGATGTGTACTAGTGAAGAAGGACAAAGCTTGAAGAAGATTACAGGAGAGTTTGCAGCCATGCCAGAAGTTAACTCCAAGATATATGGAGATGATTCTAGACAGGATATTTTCCTAGAGGTACTACCCAATGGAAGACATCGACCTGTTATTTTGGCAGGAAATATGATGTGGGATGAGTTGGCCAAAGCTCCAGATCTAGTGATGAATAAGCAAGGTACTCCAAAAGAGGTATTAGATGAAATTACCGACAAGATAAACAACGAAATCCAAAAGAAGAAGGAACAGATGAATTAAACAGGGGGTTATACAGTGATACAATTACCGATTAAAAGCAGTATCAATAGGAGGGAAGAATCAGAGCTATTAGCAGATGGAATAGAGAGAAAAAGAGCCAAGTATGGGTATATCTTTGCTTTACCATGGATAATGGGATTGCTTCTCTTGTATGCCTATCCCCTTGTTAGTTCTATTTACTACAGCTTTACTAAATATAACGTGGTAAGCCCTGCATATTGGGTAGGATTTGATAATTATATTCAACTATTTTGGGATCCAGTATTTTGGGTAGGAATAAAAAACACTCTTTACTATGCCGCGATTTCTGTTCCTCTAAGCGTGGTATTGGGTATATTTCTAGCTATGCTCTTAAATACACCTATAAAAGGACAAGGGATTTTTAGAACTATATTCTTTATTCCTACTCTAGTACCTGTGGTAGCCACATCTATCATATGGCAGTGGCTGCTCAATCCCCAGTTTGGTTTGGTTAATCAACTCTTAGCTATGGCGGGTATCAATGGCCCGCCATGGCTGGGAGATCCCAAATGGTCAAAACCTTCTTTGATTTTAATGGCCCAATGGGGAATAGGCAACAGTATTATTATTTATTTAGCAGGATTACAAGATATATCAAAGGATTATGATGATGCAGCTAGTGTCGATGGAGCAAGCGGTTTGCGAAAAGTATGGAGTATAACTCTGCCTTTACTAACGCCTGTAATCTTTTTCAATATGGTAATGGGTATTATCAATGCCTTGCAAGTGTTTACCTTACCATATGCATTGACTTATGGAACGGGCAATCCAGCTAATTCTCTACTTTTCTATAGCATGTACTTGTATAATAATGCTTTTAAGTATATGAATATGGGCTACGCATCAGCTATGGCTTGGATTTTATTCATCGTGATTATGGCAATAACATTGCTGCTATTCAGATCTTCTAATCGATGGGTATATTATCACGGGGATGACTAGAAAGGGGAGATGGCGAATGAGCAAATTAGGTAAAAGCTACGGAACATTGGCAATTTACATAGTACTGACTGTAACTGGCATTGTTTTCTTACTTCCTTTCATATGGATGCTATCTACCTCCTTAAAGCCAGATACACAACTATTCGTTTCTCCACCTGTATGGATACCCAATCCAATAGCATGGGAGAATTATTATGGTGCTATAACAAGCGTTCCCTTCTTTACTTATATGAGAAATACTTTAATAGTAGCCTCCATATCAACCTTTGGTGCTGTTTTATCCACTCCATTGGCCGGTTATAGTCTGGCTAGGATTAAATGGAGAGGAAGAGAAACATTATTTATTATTACATTAGCCGTAATGATGATACCAGCTCAAGTTACTATGGTTCCGTTATTTATTGTTTTTTCGAAAATGGATATGGTGGGAACCTTTCTTCCTTTGATTCTACCTTCTTTCTTTGGATCTCCCTTCTTTATCTTTTTGATGCGTCAATTTTTCAAACAGCTTCCCAAGGATTTGGAGGATGCGGCCAGGATAGATGGATGTAGTGAATTCGGTATATACTTTAGGATAATGCTTCCATTGATACAGCCGGCAATTCTTACAGTTGCTTTATTTCAGTTCATGAATTCTTGGAATGACTTCATGGGACCTTTGATATACCTTAACGATGAAAAGATGTATACTTTGCAGTTGGGACTTCAGCAGTTCAAACAGGCATATAACACTATCTGGAATCAACTAATGGCAGCTTCAGTGTTGGTAGCATTGCCTATCATAGTCCTATATTTCTTTGTGCAAAAATCCTTTATCCAAGGAATTACCTTTGGTGGGATAAAGGGGTAAGTTTTAACAACTATTGAGTATTTTAACAGTGATTATTCACTGTTTAGTACAATATTAATTATACAGGGAGTGTTGCAAAATGAGTGTAAGTTTAAGGGAGAAATTTTTTGGATGTATCGCAGGGGCACATATTGGATCAGCCATGGGTGCAGTAGTAGAAGGTTGGTCTTATGAAAAGATCGAGGAAAAATACGGCACCTTTGATCAGCTGCTTCCTTATGAACATTACAATAATGGTTGGGTCAGAGAAGCCGGTACCACTGAAGATGGAATTGAGAGACAGAAGCTCATGATTACTGCCATAATAGAAAAAGGCAACAGGGTTAATGCAGAGGATGTAAGAAAAGCCTGGATAGATCATATTAAGCCAGAATCGGCAGGAATGGTATCAGAGCCCTTTGAAGCAACATTGCTGGCCATGGCTAAGAGTGGTATACCAGCTAGAGATTTGGGCAGGTATTGTGATTATTCAGGATTAAATAGCTTTGCTCGTTCATGTCATCCTGATATTGTGTTAAAAGAGTTGGATAAGCAGTTAAAGCATACCAAGGAGTGTAAGGATTTTCGGGAGTTAAGAAAGGCTTTTGATAGTGAGTATAATGGTTATGGTATGCCCTATGCAT
>JAAYGY010000046.1 GCA_012735575.1 Clostridiales bacterium | reverse complement strand
TTCTATCAGTATAGCCCATATTCTACTTCCCCCAGCAGAAATAAGTCCACCAAAGAATTGTTGCAGTCTGTTTCTATACTTAAGAGTTAAAAGTTAATGCCACAATAACCCAACTTTTAAAAAAGGAACATTAAATAAATCCTGCTATGCAGCGGCTTTGTAAAATCGCTCCTTATAAGGTTTCTGGTATCTATGAATATTTGCTAAAGTCGCATGGCTGTTGAGATTGTAAATATTCCTCCATAGTTTTTGCCTCAGAACAGAACGTACAGTTTCAACTGATGGGTTCTGTGAAGACCGTGTCCTTAGCCAACCAGAAAACTTATCCCATACTGACCCAGGAAAGCTTAAGGATATCATAGATAAAATACCCAAGGCCATGCAGCTTAAAAATGTATATACCTCGATGGCCCTCATGGTAGAAATAATCTTTTTCTTATCCCTATCCTCTGTTATAGAGGATAGGTCACTGTTAGTTTTGAACCTTGAAATCTTAGGCATAGCCGCGGTCCAAAAGTGATAGAAGAAACCCCCTAGGTTTTGTTTGAGCATTTTAAAGGATACCTCAATCTTGAACCGGTAGCTGTAGGCCAGAATAATCTTTTCGGGATCCATAGTTAGGTCTGAACACATTAGAATCATTGTATTTTCGCCGGTTCTTACCATAACGAATCTCAGCATCCTGCCTGTGGGTCTCCATATAAGATTCTTGCAAAGATATTCTATGGTTTCTTCTTTGCCGTATAAGCTCATGGTCACGGTAGTGAAGGTATCTGCAGTGTTTTTAAAAAGTTCTCTTAGGATCACCTTGTCACCATACTTTCTCGGTCTACCGGGTTTTTTCTTTTTAGGTGGTTCAGGGGACTCAAAGGCAACAGTATTTTTCTTACCCCTGGTTATTAAGGTTATGTTTCCAGCCTCCCTTTGTGCGGCATCAAAGGCGTACTTACTTACGAAGAATGCATCGAGGAGTAATATGGCCTTTTGGGATGTTTGGGCTGCAAAGTTAGAAGCCATTTGGATCATCTTGGTCACACTGGTATCACTCTGTTTAGCTCTACCTTGTCCTTTTGATATCGGTGGGGCCTCTTCCTCAAGGCGTTCTACCTCGTCAGTGCCATCCTGAAGCTCTATATCTACGGGGATGCATTGCATAGTCTTATCTTTTGCCAATATACCCACCATCCCAAATTGATGGCCAAAGATATACTCTGCCTTGCCAACGTTTTCAGAGTCCTGACGTAGTTTTTTTACCCCCGGCATATGCCTGGCTTCTTTCGGAACCTTGATATGGTCCCCGACTATTACCATAGACCCATCCAGTTCTACCAACTTATCATTGGAACTGGCTATAGTCTGCCATTTCCGTTTAATGCTTTTTAATTCATAAGCCTTAGAACGGAAAAAATGAAGCATTGACTCATAATATCGTGGATTAAGGCTCAAGCAACCTACGATGGAGGATATTCCCCTTATGTCTGGCCTTATTAGAAGTCCAATCATAATGGTTACAAACCAGGCAAAGGTTTCCTCCCTCTTGAAACAAATCCGAAATTGGTGTAGAATTTTATCTATAAGCTTGAGCATTCTTGTTAACCCCCAGTAAATTTTTTTGTAGTGAATTGAATTTATCATGGTTAACATAATGTATCAAGCTTATTACATATCCAATTTGTGGTTGGAACTTTTAACTCTCAAGTATATAATTATTCAGTAAAAAATGATATAGAAGAAAATTTTTATGGGGTAAATTACCAAAATATTCTATTCGTTCCTCTTC
>JAAYGY010000045.1 GCA_012735575.1 Clostridiales bacterium | reverse complement strand
AGGACAAATTTTCTGCATTCACTACTGGTTATTACTGGGCAGAACAAACCGATCTTTATGGACATATCTATTCTATACCAGATGGAGTTATGTCAGGAGGCATATTCGTACGCAAAGATTGGATGGAAGAGCTGAACATTGAGCTTGACACCTGGACCTGGGATGATTATTTTCAGCTGGTAGAAGCCCTTACGGATGAAAGCAAAAACCGTTATGGTTGTTCTTATCGTGGTGCACGTGGAGCATTTGACCGTATAAGAGAATATCTGGTTTCCTTTACTGAAGGGCATATGTATGATGAGGAAGGTAACTGTCTACTTTATTCTTCAGATATGGTTGAAGAATTTATTAAGTTTACTGATGTTTACATGAACGGATATGCTCCAAAGGATTCTATTAACTGGAGCTTTACTGAAATGGTGGATAACTTCACTGGAGGACTAACAGGTACTCTAAACAACGATACAGAAGTTGTTGCCATCTGCCAAGAACGTATGGAAGACGATCAGTGGACAGTATTGCCCTTACCGGCTAGCACTAAAGACGGTAAAACCTATGGAAGCGCAGGAGTATCATATGGATATGCAATTTCATCCTTCTCTAAATATCCGGATGCTGCATGGGCTTTTATAGAATTCCTGTCCAGACCAGAGAATAATGCAGAGTATTGTAAGGTAATGACCCTTATTCCAGTGCGTACGGATATAGAAGACGATCCCTTCTTCTCAGAAGAAGGCCCAATGGCAGGTTTTATAAAACAGCTAAACGACCCCAACTTTGTTGTAATGGCCTCCTATGGGCCCTTTGATTACACTGATATACATCAGGGAATGCTTCATTCTGAGGTACAGCTTTATCTGCAGGGCAAGCAGACAGCAGATGAAGCATTGAAGAAAATCACAGACGAACTTACAAAACGGATGAAGGCTTATCTTGAGGAACATCCAGATACAGTACCTCAACCCAAAAGCCTTGCATCGGAATAATCGGGGTAATTTTAAAAGGGTGCGGGAGCGATGATCTTATCGCTTCCGTACCTTAAAAAACTTTATAAAACGAAAAGATTCAAAGTAGCAGTACATAAGGAAAGGTGCGATGCTAGGTGACTAACAAGAAAGGCATCAGGACGGAAACTATTTCTAAGCTAAGTCAATATGAACCTTACTTTTTTTTATCCCCTGTACTCATATCCATGCTTATTATGATGGGCTATCCGTTAATAAGAAGTATAATAATGGCTTTTTTGAATTATCAACTTACTAGACCAAATGATATTTATTTCATCGGATTTGGCAACTTTATGAAAATATTCATGGAAGATGCTCACATGCCCATGATACTTTTGAATACTTTAAAGTGGGTATTTATTAGTGTAGGCTTTCAATTTCTTTTTGGGTTGATCCTGGCACTTACTCTTAAAAAACCCTTTAAGGGAAGGAATATTTATCAGTCCATTGTCTTTTTACCCTGGGCTTTTTCCAGTTTTGCAGTAGGAATTATGTTCCGGTGGTGCTTTAATGGTGAGTATGGTGTTGTTAATTACATCCTGATGAAGGCAGGGATTATTACAGAAAAGATATCTTGGCTGGGTTCCTCTGAACTTGCACTAATAACCGTAATAATAGCCATGATCTGGATAGGTGTTCCCTTTTTTGCAATTATGTATCTTGCTGCCCTTCAGTCTATTCCCCTTGATATATACGAGGCAGCTACTATAGACGGTTGCGGCAGGATTAAAACCTTCTTTAAGATTACACTACCCTATATTATGCCAACCGTTATTACCACCCTATTACTACGAACCATATGGGTATTCAACTCCATAGAAATGATTATGATAATGACAGGAGGGGGCCCGGCCTACTCTTCAGAGACGGTCACATCCTATATGTATACGAAGGCATACGGTACCCAGGATTTTGGTATGGCTGCTGCAATGGGTGTGCTGGTTATGATAGTGCTCATGTTGTATTCTGGATTGTTTTTACGTGGTACACGTTATGAAGAGAGTGGTGATTTCTAATGAGTAAGAGAAAGATAGAAAAATATGCCTTTGGTGTAGGAAGAGGACTAATCCTTGCCATTTATCTGATTATGGTTCTGGCACCAATTTATTGGATGTTTGTTACATCCTTTAAAACCGATAAAGAGATTGTAAATGTTAACAAGATAACTTTCTGGCCGGAAATCTTTACATTTGAGAATTATATATCCCTGTTTAAACAATTGGATTTTGGGATTTACTTAAAAAACAGTTTGATTCTTTCCCTTTTTACAGCAGTAATTGTACTGATCTTTTCTATCCTGGGGGGTTATGCCCTGGCTAGATACAGGTTCAAAAGTAAGTCGGTTATTATCGGTTTTTTCCTACTTTCTCAAATGATACCTGCAGTATTGTTGACTATACCTATTTACATCATATATGCAAATGTGGAGCTTATAAACACAAAAATTGGTCTTCTGATCCTTTATGTAATCATTAATGCTCCCTTTTGCCTTATCATTATGCGCAGTTTTTTTGAGAGGATACCAGTTTCTCTTGAAGAAGCTGCCAGGGTAGACGGATGCAATAAGATACAGGCTCTGTGGAGAGTCATAATTCCAGTCCTATTTCCAGGGATTGTAGCTGTATTTGTGTTTGCCTTTATTGGTGCATGGAATGATCTGCTTATGGGCGTCATATTTACATCCAGTGCAAAAAACTGGACCATACCTGTGGGAATGAAGTCCCTTATAGGCAAATACAACGTTAACTGGGGCGAACTAATGGCAGGTGGGGTAATAGCCTTACTACCCACGGTAGTTATGTTTGCATTTGTTCAAAAATACGTTGTTGAAGGTCTTACAGCAGGAGCAGTGAAGGAGTGAAGTAATTGAACACATTACATAGTCTTGCAAAATTTAAAGAAATTTTAAAAAATCCCCCTCTATCTTCACGGGGATTGACTCGCTGGTGGTGGTACGGGTGTGCTGCGACGCGGAAGGAAATAACTAGGGAACTGGAATACATGAAGGAAGCCGGACTGGGAGGGGTTGAGCTGCAAATTTTATATCCCTTGTCTGAAGATAATAAGGATAAAAATATCCGCAACATCCCTTATTTCTCCCCTGAGTTTTTTGATATCATCGAGTTTACAGCGAAAAAATGCAGGGAAATGGGTATGAGATTTGATTTTACATTAGGATCTAGCTGGCCCTATGGAGGCCCCTTTGTTCCCCAGGAGTTTGCTATGCAGTGTGCTATTCCCTATCAGATCGATCTAAAAGGCCCACAAGTTTATTCCGAGGATATTACAAATCAATTTGTGGGTGATGTAGTTGTTGCTAGTATAGGTAAAATGGAAAATTCGGTCATGCTCCCTGAAACTGTACGAGATATATCGGATAAATTTGCTGATAGGCATTTATTCGGCTGGGTTTGGGGTAAAAAGATTGAGCCTATTGAAATACCTGAAGGGGACTGGAAACTATGTTTTTTTGTTATCCATCGTTATCGTCAGAGTGTTCTAAAGCCTGCCCCCGGAGCAGAAGGTTTGGTTATAGATCACTGTAGCAGGGAAGCTCTGGACTGTTTTTTAGAAAATATGGCACAGCCTATTGTTGATAGGCTTGGCAAGGGAGCAATTGACAGTTTCTTTTGTGATTCTATTGAATGCGATGGCCAAAACTGGAGCGGAAAACTATTAGAAGAGTTTGAGCGCAGGCGGGGCTATGATCTGGGTAAATATATTTATGCTTTATGGGGGGATATGGGAGAGATCACCCCTCACGTTAGATATGACTATTTTCTCACCATGTCGGAGATGACTCTGGAAAACTTTTTTGAACCCTTGACACAGTGGTGTAACAAGAATGGAAGTATGTCCAGGATACAGGCTCATGGGACATGGGGAGATATATTGAGAGCCTATGCCGCTGCCGATCAGCCGGAGGGGGAAACCTTCGGGGATCACCGAACTTTAGAGTGTAACTCAATACATAGACGTATGGCAGCCTCTGCTGGACATCTGTATGGAAAAAACATTATTTCAAACGAGACATTCACCTGGTTGGGCAATCCCAGGTTTACTGAAACCCTGGAGGGCATGAAAGCCTCCGTAGATGGGGTATTTCTTGATGGAATAAATCAGATAGTAAATCATGGGTATTCTCTAACCCATGAAGGTTTAGACAGCCCGGGCTGGTGTTTCTATGCATCCAGTCACATTAGCCATACCAATACCTGGTGGCCCTACTACAAGCATCTTGGGAAGTATATCCACAAGGTTTCAGCATTTTTGCAGCTGGGCAATCCCCATGTGGAAGTTGGTATTTATCTTCCCCAAGCCGATGTATGGGCAGATAATAGGCTTTCTGATGTCCATATGGCTATGAGATTGGAAGACCGTATTGGGCGCGAGCTGGCTGATGGCATAAATAAGGCAGGATACTGGTTTGATTATCTAAACGATCATGCTCTTACGGAACTGGCGGTTCCATGCCAGGGAGGTATTCGAATCCAGGATAATGTCTACAGAGTTATACTTCTTATAAATTGCCATAGACTGCCCCCTGAAACAGCAGAAACCCTGGAAGCCTTTGTAGAGTCAGGTGGAATTCTTATCTGTGTCGGGGGTGTGCCTAATGATAGCTGTGGGCTTATGAACAGGGGAGAAAGACGCAGTAAAGTGGTATCTGCCATGGATCGAATTTTCGCGGATAAAAAAGATCGTATAGTATCTTATTGCCAGCAGGAAATTGTATCTGCCCTTCGCAGGGAGATTGATCCCGATGTGGATATCGAAAAAAGTCAAAAGGTGGGATACGTACACCGTCGGGATGGGAATGACCACATATATTTTATAGCCAACATATCACCAGAACCCGTTAGAACCAGGATTGCATTTAAGGATAGGACCGGGGGATGCTTTGTCTTACCAACGGAAGGAGAGGAAAAGCTTGCTCCAGTAGATTTTAAAACATCTGTATCACCCTTAGGAAGGCCAAGAGCAGAGGTTGTTTTGGATTTGGAAGCCTATCAATCAGTGTTTGTTATTTTTCCAGATGGTATGGACATATCTGAGACAGAGCTTGCTCCTGAAAGAAGTTCCCCTGTTTTTGTATATCAGCTTAAAGGCTGGGAGTTCTTTGTACCTGGCAGGGAGGAAAAAGCTTTTTTCCAAACCCCTGAAACTTGGGAAACAATTAGCGGACTGGAGTATTATTCAGGAGAAGGAGTTTATCGTACCTTCTTTAAATATGAAAAAAGATATGACAGGGTTTGTATTAGATTACAGCGTCTTTATTGCGCAGCCACGGTTTATATAAACGGACAAGATGCCGGAGATATATGGAAAGCACCTTATGTACTGGATATTACCAAATATCTTCGTCTTGGGGAAAACACTATTGAATTAAAAGTGGTTAATACACTGTTTAACCAGGTTATAAACCCTGAGGGAGGCCTTAAAAAGCAGGAGCTTCCAGTAGTTATTGATGAATGGCCGTATTTTGGGAATATAATGAACAATATTTACAAAGATAAACAGCCCATTGGTATAGGTTGTGATGATTCGGAACTGGTGCCCATGCCATCCGGCATTTTAGGAGATGTTGTACTTGAGATGTTTGACTAAGCAGATGAATAATTTAATCACCATATTATAAATATATGTAAGGAGTTGATGAAATGGTAAAAGACACAAAACAGCAATGGTTTAAGGATGCTAAATACGGTTTGTTTATTCACTGGGGGCTTTATTCCATACTGGCGGGAGAATATAAGGGAGAAACGACACCAACCATCGCTGAATGGATTATGAATACATTTGATATTCCTGTAGAGGAATATGAACAGCTGGCCTCACAGTTTAACCCGGTTAACTTTGATGCTGAAACTTACGTAAAGCTGGCTAAGGATTGGGGTATGAAGTATATAACAATTACATCCAAGCATCATGACGGATTTGCATTGTTTCATTCCAAGTGTTGCAAATATAATGTTGTGGATGCAACACCCTATGGAAAGGATATTATAGGGCAACTTGCTGATGCATGCAGAAAATATGATATGAAGCTTTGTCTATATTATTCTCAGGCACAGGACTGGCATCACCCGGATGGATATGAGGCCAACCGGGATAATAGTAAGAAAAATTTTCGACGATATCTCGATGAAAAATGTATACCACAGATTAAAGAAATACTTACCATGTATGGGGATATAGGAATGATCTGGTTTGATACTCCCATGGGCATGACTTTTGAAGAAAGCAAGGAGCTGTATGAACTGGTAAAATCTATCCAGCCCAATTGCATAGTAAGTGGTAGAATTGGCAATAACCTCGGTGAATATATGACCACAGGAGATAATTGTATTCCTTCATTACCCTATTTTGGAGATTGGGAGGTACCCGCAACCCTCAATGATTCCTGGGGCTATAAAAAAAGGGATCATAACTGGAAAAAGCCAGAAGATGTCATACGAAAGCTGGTAAAAATCGTCAGTCGAGGAGGCAATTATCTGCTTAACATAGGTCCTGATGCCTTGGGCAATATCCCTCAGGAGAGCATAGATATACTAAACCGCGTAGGGGAATTTTTAAAGCATAATGGAGACAGCATATATGGAACCCGGGCAACGGAACACTATGTGTATGATGTGGATGACTGTCTGTTTACATCAAAGCCTCACAAACTTTTTATCCATCTGTTCAAACCCATGGAGTATCTGCAACTACTAAATATTGGTAATACAGTTGAAAGAGCATATTTCCTTGCAACAGGTGAGGAAGTTGATATCACTGTTAGGAAGACTTGTGAGGGAGACAGTTCATGGGAGTTCTATCTACCAAAACAATCATGGCCAGATGACATAGACATTGTTATATGTGTAGAAATGACTGAAGAAAAACCGATCTTTGAGTCCTTACGAGAGTAAAATCAGGGCATAAACAACTTATAAAAACATATAAGCATATAGGGGTATAAGTTATTGAAGTAAAAGCAGATGAGAATCAAAAATTTGATTTTCATCTGCTTTTTATCTGATTTAGCAATTATCTGCTTTCCCCTATCTGCTATTTACTATAATATATTTTAAGTTCTGGGTTTGCCAAGGAAAAATGCAGCAATAAGCCCGGGGCCGCAGTGAGCCCCTATAGTGGAGCTGATATAGCTTATGAAGGAATCCTTAAACCCCACTCTCTCTATAAGGGTTTTTGTGAAGGTTTCTACATCTTCATCCTTACAGTCAGAATGACATATGTATAATGTTTGATCTGAGGGATCAACTACAAGCTCCTCAACAATGTCATATATACGCTTGAATGCTCTTTTTCGACCCCTTATTCTGTCTATAACAATAAGGCGTCCTGCCTTATCAAGGTTAAGAAGGGGATTTATGTTTAAGATAGTTCCTACCGTGGCACCCACCTTACTTACCCGTCCGCTGCGGTAGAGGTATTGTAGGTCATCACAGGTATAATAGGTATTTACATTTATTTTTTTGTTCTCTAACCATTCCACACAGGCTTCAGGGGTTTCTCCTGCATCCCGCATATCAGCTGCCCAAATGCTCAGCATTCCATAGCCTATAGATGCCAGGGTGGAGTCTACAACAAAGATCTTAGCATCAGGATGTTCTTCAAGGAACATATCTTTAGCAATCATTGCATTGGAATATGTACCAGATATGGCGCTACCCATGGCAATGTGGACTATTGGAAGGTTATGCCCCTTGTAAATCTCAGTCCAAAAGTCAATAAATTCATATGGGGTCATTTGACTGGTGCGGGGTACAGCTCCTTCTCTCATCTTGTTGTAAAATTCTATGGCATCTTTTGGATTCATTTGATCTGTATACTCTGTTTCGCCTATGATGTATTTCATCCTATAGACATGAATATTACGTTCGTTACAGAAAGAACCGGGCAAATCACAGCCTGAATCCGTAGCAACACAAAATTTAATCATTGTAACCAATACCCCCCTATTTGTTTATAGACAAGCTTTATTTAATTATATGCATTTTGTGGAAAAAGATGTTAATGTTGTGGATAAAACCCCTTTAAATGATATGTATTAATATATTTAATTATATAAAAAATGTCAGGATATTGCAAATTATGATATTAGTGTGATAAATCATAAGCATAGATATTAATTTTATAAGAATTTTAGTGATATTTTGTCCATTTGCATATTTGTTCTTGACACTTAAAAATTTATGATATATATTAATCTAGAAAAATGAATATTACTTAATAAATCTTAGGTACCTGTTTGCAGGTTTAATAGGGAAAGCGGTGAAAATCCGCTGCAGCCCCCGCTACTGTGAACGGTGACGAGCCCTGTATATCCACTGGCACTGCGCTGGGAAGGAAAGGGCAAGGATGATCCGTCAGCCAGGAGACCTGCCTAGGATTTAGCTGATATCCTTCGGAGGGGAGGAGATAGGCGTAGTCTTAATATATTTGTCTATGTTATCCTACCCTCACCTGTTTTGGTGAGGTTTTTATTTGATAGCATAATAAGGCTATACTCTTGTCTCTCCTTAGGAGTATAGTCTTTTTTATTTCATATTTTCGAAAGGAGGGGACCAAAATTAAGGGGTTAGTACATATTTATACCGGAGATGGTAAAGGAAAAACAACAGCTGCGGTAGGTCTTGGCATCAGAGCCTGGGGAAGAGGAAAGAAAGTCTTGATGGTTCAGTTTCTAAAGGGAATGGAAAGTGGCGAGCTTATAGCCATAAGCAAGCTAAATTCCAATTTTATAATAAACCCGGGAAAATCCATAGGCAAATTCACATGGGAGATGAATGAGGAAGAGCTGCAAAAAGCAGCGACACTTCAGAAAGAACAGTTTGATTATGCATTAAAAGAGATGAAAACAAACAAGTGGGATGTTTTAATACTGGATGAAATTATGGCTGCCATCACTATCAAAATGATACCTTTGGAAGACGTGCTGGAGCTAATTAGGTGCAAGCCGGATAAGTTAGAGATTGTGATGACTGGCAGAAACGCACCTGATGAGCTAATCCAGGTAGCAGATTATGTATCTGATATACGGGAAGTCAAGCACCCCTTTAGTAAGGGTATACCGGCCAGGAGAGGTATAGAAAATTAATAAAATATTGATGATTGATTAAAATAATTATCTAATGGATGAGGTTGAGGAGGTACTAAAAGATGAAAAAAATAGTATCACTGCTGCTTGTTTTTACTTTGATCTTTGTATTTGCTGCATGTCAGCAGGCTGGAGATGAACTTGGAAATGATAATACTCAGGAAAATACAACCGGCGATACAAACAATGTACAAGAAAAGGATTTAAATACGGCAGAGGATAAAGAATTGAATGAAGGAGATACACAGGAGGACACAGGTGATGCAGAAGGTAATAATACAGAAACTGCCAATGAGACAACCTATCCTCTTACCATAACCGATTCTTTCGATAGGGAGGTTACAATTGACAGTGAGCCAAAGAGAATTATTGCTCTTTCTCCAGCAGTAACTGAAGTTGTCTATGCCTTGGGAATGGAAGATAGACTAGTAGCAAGGACAGATTATTGCGACTACCCCGAAGAGGTTACTAATATCGAATCCATCGGTGATCTCATGGATCCCAATATTGAAAAAATAGTTGAACTGGAGCCTGATCTTGCAATAGCAGCAGCACATTTTCAGATGGAAACCCTGGAAAAACTTGAAGATGCAGGTATAAAGGTTGTAATAATTTACAGAGAAGAGAGCTTTGACGGTGCATACTTTGCTATAGAGGAGATAGGAAAGATATTGAATGCCCAGGATAAAGCGGCTCAAATAGTAGCTGATATGAAGGCCACTGTAGAGGAAGTAATCCAGAATGTGGAAGGTAGGGAAAGGCCAAGTGTATACTTTGTAGTAGGATTTGGTGAATGGGGAGATTACACTGCAGGCAGAGATACCTTTATTGGACAGCTTATAGAGATGGCAGGAGGAAAAAATGCCGCTGATGATATAGAAGGCTGGAGCTATAGCTTGGAGAAACTGATTGAAAAAAATCCTGATCATTTCATATGTTCAAAGAGTGATAACCACAGGGAGCAGTTGAAGGAAGCTGAACACTATAGGGATCTTGATGCTATTGCAAATGATAGAATATTAGAGATAGATAAAAATAAGCTTGAGAGACAGGGTCCAAGACTAGCCGAAGGTTTGAGAGAAATTGCGGAATATCTGCATCCAGATGCCTTTAAATAATACTTATATGTTTAAAAGTAATGGACACCTGAATATAAGAGGGGTTTTTAGGAGGTTTATATGGGATTTATAAAAAAGAAGAGAATATATAAATACTTTCTGATATTGGCTTTTATAGTCCTGGCTTTTGTTATAACAATTTCCAGCACAATGGGGGTTGCAGATATATCCTTTATAGACTCCTTAAGGATAATGGTGTCCAGGATACCCTTGTTGGGTAGCTTGATAGACAGTGAAAGCATACGACAATCCCATTACTATATAGTTTCAAATGTAAGATTGCCCCGAATACTCCTATCAGCTCTGATAGGAGTGGGGCTTTCTATTGTTGGATCAACCTTCCAAAGCATGTTTAGAAATCCCATGGCAGATCCATATGTACTGGGTATATCTTCAGGTGCCTCGGCAGGGGCAACTATTGCTATAGTTTTTGGTTTAGGCGGGATAGTGGGAGGCTTAAGCATTATTACTCTCTTTGCCTTTTTAGGCGCTATATTGACAGTTGTGATTGTATACAATATTGCTAGAGTAGGGACCAGGGTAACTTCATTAGGACTGATTCTTGCAGGTATAGCTGTTGGACTTTTTCTCTCTTCCATGGTTTCCCTGCTTATGTTCTTTAACAGGGATGATATAGAAAAGATTGTTATGTGGACCATGGGAAGCGTCTCAGCGGCTACTTGGAATAGAGTTGGAATACTTGCTCCTGTGGTGATACTTGGCTCTGTAATAATTATGGCCTATGCAAGGGATCTGAATGCCATGTCCATTGGGGATGAAACAGCAAAGAGTTTAGGTATTGAAGTAGAGAAAGTCAAAAAAATACTATTAACGGTTTCTTCTTTGATTGTTGCATCCTGTGTTTCTACCAGCGGTGTAATCGGATTTGTTGGTCTTATAGTACCTCATACAATAAGATTAATAGTAGGCTCTGATCAGAGAGCGGTGTTACCATTCTCAGCAGTAACGGGCGCTATATTTATGGTTGTATGCGATACCCTGGCCAGAAATCTCATCCCTCCATCGGAAATTCCGGTGGGTACAATCACCTCACTCTTTGGCGCACCATTTTTCATATTTATGCTATATAAAAATAAAAAGAAGGTGATCTGATTGGAATCAAGGGTCAATTATCCAATTAAAATACAGAATTTAGGTTGGAAGTATGGAGACAGACAAATCCTTACCAACATATCTTTAGCCATTGAAAAGGGATACTTTTACAGTATTATCGGACCCAATGGTTCCGGTAAAACTACTTTACTTAGGAACATAGCAAAAAGTCTGGTACCTAAACCCCAGTCTGTATTTGTTGAAGATATTGATGTAACTAAACTTAACAGTAAGAATATGGCCAAAAGACTTTCAGTTGTACCGCAAAATACCAATATAGAATTTGAGTTTACCGTTACTGATATAGTACTTATGGGAAGAAGCCCCTATATAGGAAGATTCCAAGCAGAGACCAGCAGTGATTTAGAGATTGCACAGAGAGCAATGAGAGCCACCAACACATGGCATTTAAGAGATAAGAGAATAACTGAGATTAGCGGAGGGGAAAGACAGAGGGTGATAGTTGCCAGAGCCCTCGCCCAGGACACCGGTATAATGTTGCTGGACGAGCCTGTATCACAGTTGGATATAAACCATCAGATAGAGCTAATGGAAACCATTCAAAGATTAACTAAAACCAAGGAAATTACAGCAGTGTCGGTTATGCATGACCTTAATCTGGCAGCTCAATATAGCGATTATATTATACTCATGAATGAGGGAAAAGTTGTCTGCCAGGGAACACCTCATGAAGTCATAACGGAAGAAAATATTAAGAGGGTATATAAGCTAGATAGTTACATTATGGACAATCCAGTTACTGGAAAACCTTATATCATGCATGTTAGTAAAGATGACAGGCTGGCGAAGCACTCCGTGCCAATCTTGATATAAATGCCATATACAACATTGTGAAGCCTAAAAATTTCAAGGATGAGTAAAAGGGTTTTGGGATAGAAGTGAAGAGAGTAAACTAATAAGCAGGAGGTAACTATGGATATATTAAAGGAAACATTAAAGAGCATCAAACCAGCTGATGAAGCAGCAGTTAAGCAAGCCAGGGAAAGGCTGGATAATTTGGCAAAGCCCATAGGCAGTCTTGGGAAACTAGAGGATATAGCTGCAAAGATGGCAGGAATCACAGGTAAAGTACATAACAAGATAAATAAAAAATGTGTTATTGTTATGAGTGCAGACAATGGAGTAGTAGAAGAAGGAGTAAGTTCAGCTCCTCAAAGTGTAACAGCTCTTCTTACAGAAAATATGGCCAAGGGTATTTTAGGAGTAAATGTACTTGCAGATTGTGCAGGTTCAGATGTTAGAGTGGTAGATATTGGAGTTAAGGCAAAGTTTAATAATCCTAAAATAATAGACAGAAAAATAGCCTATGGCACAAACAATATTTGCAAAGGGCCTGCCATGACAAGGGAAGATGCAATCAAAGGAATTGAGATTGGTATAGAAATGGTGGACAAACTTGCAGATGAAGGCTATGATCTTATTGGGACTGGAGAGTTGGGGATTGGCAATACCACTACAAGTGCCGCGGTATTGTGTGCCTTATCGGGACTTGATGTTGATGTAACTGTTGGCAAAGGCGCAGGTCTAACGGAAGAACAGTTCCAAAGTAAAAAGGCTGTTGTTAGGAAGGCCCTTGAGATAAACAAGCCTGACAAAGATGATGTAATAGATGTAATAGCCAAGGTGGGGGGCTTTGATATTGCAGGACTCTGTGGCTGTTTCCTTGGCGCAGCAAAACGAAGGATTCCTATAGTTATAGACGGATATATCTCTTCTGCTGCAGCATTGTGTGCCTATAAGCTAAATTCTGCTGTACATGATTATCTTTTGCCTTCTCATCTTTCAGCTGAGCCAGGCTCTATGTACATTATGAAGGAACTAAATCTTGAGCCTCTGATGGCTTTAGAAATGAGATTGGGAGAGGGTTCAGGCTGCCCCTTAGCTTTTCATATAATCGAATCTGCCCTAAATGTAATCAATAGTATGGGCACCTTTGATGATGCAATGATAAATAATGATTTTTTAGTGGATATAAGGTGATATAATGTCAAGAATTATTCTGGTAACGGGAGGCGCAAGGAGCGGGAAGAGTACTTTTGCAGAAGAAATATATAAGGATACTAAAGATGTTGTATATATTGCAACAGCTAGGGTTACCGATGATGAGATGAGAGACAGGATACTGCATCACAGAAAGCAAAGGCCTGAGGAATGGCTGACCTTTGAGGGTAACTATAATTTAAAAGAGGCTGTAGAGGAAAATCCAAATTATCTTCTGGACTGTATAACGGTACTGACTTCAAATATAATGTTTGATATAACCAAAGATACGGATAGAATATCTCCAGAGATGCAGATACAAGTTGAGGATGCGGTAGTTAAGGAAATAAGTGAACTGATAGAGGCTGTAAAAAAGATAAAGGGGAATCTGGTTATGGTGACCAATGAAGTTGGTTATTCTGTAGTCCCCGAAAACCATATCGCCAGAGTTTATAGGGATATTGCAGGTAGGGTAAATCAGAGGGTTGCAAAAATGTGTAATGAGGTTTATCTTGTAGCCTGTGGAATCCCTTTGAGGTTAAAATGATTAGATCTCTTATATTAATGTTTCAGTTCATGACCAGACTACCGATTCCTATACAAATAGATATGGACAAGAAAACAATTTCAAAGGGGATATTGTTTTTACCCCTTGTTGGCATGGTAGTAGGAGCCATTTCCTGGATAGTATATTACCTGTTAAGCTTTATAAACAGAGATGTGGCAGCCCTGGGTGCCATGGTAGCTAATGTGATAGCAACTGGCGGGCTGCATATTGATGGGCTTTCTGATACATGCGATGGTTTCTTTTCTGCTAGATCCAGGGACAGAATACTTGAGATAATGAAGGATAGCAGGATTGGCACCTTTGGGGTAATAGCAATAATAATTGTTCTTCTTTCTAAATATATTCTCATAAGCAATCTCTCTCAGGATATACTGCCAGCAACCCTTATTTTAGTGTTTGGTGCTTCAAGGTTTGGTGCGGCCCTGCTAATTACCTTTGGAAAAAGTGCCAGACCCGGCGGGCTTGGTGATATGTTTTCATCCAGTTCAATCAAAGGTTATTTTTGGTTGTCAGCTATTATTTTTACTGCTATAGGTGCTGTTTTTGGTGGCTGGGCTTTTATAGCAGCTTTAATAGTTGTTATAGTTTCCTCTCTTTTACTTATGAGACGTTCTTACAAAATAATTGGCGGGCTCACTGGTGATGTTTATGGAGCAGGAATAGAATTATGTGATATATTAGGACTTATTACTTTCATGGTGGTGGGAGAGTGGATATAGTTTTTGTAAGGCATGGCAAGACCAGGCTTAATGATCTGGGCTGTTTTATTGGTAATACAGATTGTAGCTTATCAGAGGAAGGCTTAAAAGAGGCTGAAAAGGTTAAAGATTTTCTTAGGGGTATGTCCTTTGACCGGGTTTATGTAAGCCCTTTAAAAAGGACAGTGCAAACGGCGAATGTTTTAGGCTGTGAATATGTCTTGGATGACAGGCTAAGAGAGATGAACTTTGGCATCTTTGAAGGGCTTAAATACAAAGAGATAGAACAAAAGTATTCAGATTATCTAAGATCCTGGAATCAGGACTATGAAAATTATACTATTCCAGAAGGAGAAAGTCTCCAGGATGTATTTAATAGGGTAGATAATTTTATTAACGATGTTAGAAATAAACATAAAAGGGTTTTGGCTATAACCCATGGAGGAGTTATAAGATGTGCCCTATCACTGATCTTTTCAAGCAGAGCATTCTTTTATAAATTCAAGATAGACTCTGGCAGTGTGTCCATAGTAGAATATGACGGTGATTATGGCTTTATTAAAGGGATATATAATTCATTAGATCTATAATTCATTATAGGATTATTTTATAGTAGTTTTAAAAGATGATGTACAAAAAAGTGCATCATCTTTTTTATAGGCTAATAGACGGGCTTAGATAGACTGAACAGGCTATACATGCTAAAATAACATAATAAGTAAGGAGGATTTGGAAATTTGAGCTGGGAAAGGAGAATTAATAAAAATGCTTAAGATAAATGGTTTGGTATCGGGTGGTATAATTACTAATTATAAATGTTCATCAAAATGCAGGCATTGTGTTTATGCTAGTTCTCCAAGCTGGCCTAATGATTATATGACAGCATCTACTGCAGAGGAGATATTTTCTATTTTAAAAAGGCTTGGTTGCCACAGCGTTCATATTGGTGGTGGCGAACCCCTTCTTCAACCTAAAAAAATATTTCCTGTACTGGAAGCTGCTGCAAAGAATAATATTGATATAGATTATATTGAAACCAATGCATCATGGTATAAAGATGAGTCCTCCACCAAGATTATACTTAGGGAACTCATAAAGCATGGAGTATATACCTTGTTGATTTCTATAGATCCATATCATAACGAGTACATACCATTTTATAAAGTAAAAGGATTAGTATCAGCATGTTCAAAAGCAAATATGAGAGTGTTCCCCTGGTTAATGGATTTTTGGGATGATTTAGATGCTCTTGATGATAGCAAACCCCATTCCTTACAAGAGTATGCTGATCTGTTTGGCGAAGATTATCTATGGAACTTACCAAAAAGATATGGCCTTAACCTTAGAGGACGTGCTTTGAAGACTTATAAGCCTATGATGAGGATGGAGTCTTTTGAGTCCATAATTAAAAATTCTTTACCATGTAATTTATTATCAGGAGTATATCATTTTCATGTAGATTTGTATGGTAATTTTATTCCCCAGTCATGTTCAGGCCTGTCAATTAACCTAAGTGAACTGGTCCATGGTGCAGATGCAAATAAATATCCTGTATTCTATAGATTAGAAACAATGGGCATAAAAGGCCTGGTAGAATTTGCTGTAGAGGAATATGGCTATAAGCCAAAATCTAAATATGCAGGTAAATGCGATCTTTGTTATGATATCCGAAACTACCTGGTGTTGGATCAGAAAGCGGAGTTGTCAGACTTACAGCCAGCAGATCATTATAGATTTATTTAATTTAATTACTGGGATATTAATCTTTAAGCTTGGAAACAGATAATCAAAATATTTATTAGCCGTTTATTTCAAGACTAATCCCCTTTTGTATTTATATATTTCTATAACCAGGAATATAATGTACCAAATAAAAAGCAATGTCTTAAAAGAGATGTGAAATATATAAAGTAGCGGCTGTTTTGTAATATGAATGTAATCTTTCTTAACCAAAATGCAAACAACTACATATTTTTTTGTGTTAAGATGATGAATAACTTGGTTAATAAATATAAAGTCATTCTTTTAGTTAACATATTCTTTTTGGAAGGGGGTCCATATGGCTAATAATTTAGTACGCACAAGGAATAACAGGCAAATAAGAGTGAAAAACAAACTATTACTTTCTGCAGTCATTGGACTTTTCATTCTTTTAATAATGGCCTATCTATTTGTAAGTTTTTATTATAATACTCACTTTTATATGGACACCATTATTAATGGTGTAGATGTTTCTAACATGACCCTGGAGGAAGCAGAAGCGGTTATACAGGAAGAATTTAGAACCTATTCACTAAGATTTGAAGGGCGAAACAATTTAACTGCCCAAATAGATGGTGGGGATTTTAATATACGAGCCAAGTTTGATGGCAGCCTGGAGGAATTATTGGAGTCTCAAAACAGTTTTATGTGGCCAAGAGCATTATTTAATACATCTAAAATGGAAATCGGAACTCTGCCGGAATATGATGAGGATCTTCTAAAAGAGTTAGTTTTTAAACTGCCATATTTTCAGGAGGAAAATATTATTAAGCCTCAAGATGCCTATATATCCGAGTATAGCAAGGATAAAGGCTATGAAATAATTCCTGAAGTTTTAGGAACACTAGTAGATTTTGATATATTATTCCCTGCAGTAAAGGAGGCTGTATCCAATTTGCAGCCCCTGGTATCTTTGGAAGAGGTTGACTGCTATGTAAAGCCAGAAATTACTTCTGATTCACCAGAGCTTAATCGGATAGCAAATGAATTAAATAAAATTGCAGGAGCTGAAATAATTTACGAGTTTGGTAAAGATGTTGAGATTTTGGATGGAACACAGATAAGCCAATGGCTTTCTGTTTCAGAAGACGGGCAGGTTATCCTGGACGAATCAGGTGTTAAAGAATTTGTGGATTATATAGGTAAAACCTACAATACATTTGGCAAAACAAGAAGGTTTAAAACCTCCTACGGCGTTGAAATAAAAGTCAAAGGCGGAGATTATGGCTGGTGGCTGAACAGAGCCAAGGAACTGGAAGAACTTATAGAATTGATTCTTGCAGGAGAGAAGGTAAAAAAAGATCCAGCTTATTACCAGAAGGCTCAGCAGTATGGTGAGGATGACATAGGAAATACATACGTAGAGGTTAATTTAACAGCCCAGCACTTGTTTTTCTATAAAAACGGCAAGCTAATTCTAGAATCGGATTTTGTATCAGGCAATCTTGCTAAGGGCTATGATACCCCGACAGGAACCTTTCCTGTTCAATACAAAGAACGGAATGCTACTCTAACCGGAGAAGACTATGAAACACCGGTTAAGTATTGGATGCCCTTTTATCGTGGGGTTGGTTTCCACGATGCCTGGTGGAGAGATGAATTTGGAAAGGATATATATAAAACCAATGGGTCTCACGGATGTATCAATATGCCTACAGAGGCAGCCAGAACTATGTTTGAACAAATAGAAAGAGGTGTGGCGGTAGTAGTATACAAACTGCCCGGGACCGAACAAAAATAGGGCTATAAAAAACAGGATTTAACATGAAGTAGATGGGGTTCAATCTTTGGATTTCCATCTACTTTTTTTATTATTTTCATAAAACTAGTCATTTGGTCCTGTTGACAGTGAAAATGACTATATGATAAAGTCTTAGTGACAAAATTTTATGAACAACTCTGGATGTAGGTAGCTGTTCTACAGGAATAGTAAAATACCCTGATAACCATTTGAATACATTATATTTTCATATCTAAATCCTTAGAGTCAAAGTTTGGAGAGAATTGGCTCAACAGATAGCTGATATCATACTAAAAAGAGTAAAGGAAATGGCTGAGATCAGAAAGATGATACTTGCATAAATAACAGAATATTAAAATAGTATTGTAAAAAACGTTGTAATATGTAATAATATGTTATAATTCGCATGGACGCATTTAATAATATTTTTTTGAGGTGATTAAAGTAGTCATTAGAAAAGGTAGGGGTGTAGGCCTAAAGAGGGGATTTATAATGCTGATGAAAATTTTACTTGTTACCGATTCAGCATCGGATAAATCAGCCATTAAGGAGAAACTAAGGGAATTTAATATATTGACCGCTTGCGATGAATCGGAAGCTGTGAATATACTAAAAGAACATAAGGGTATAAATATACTCATACTTGACCTGGATACTCCAAAAATAAATGCTTATAAGGTTCTTGAATTCATAAAAGAAGATGAGCGGTTTAGGCAAATGCGCATTATAATACTGACTAGTTCTGATGAACCGGGATATGAAATCGAGAGCCTTGAACTTGGTGCCCTGGATTATATACTAAAGCCAATTAACCTGGATCTGCTAAAGACCAAAATTGACATTTATGTCACTTTACTGTCTGCCGAGCAAAGTTTGGACCTGGTTATTAACCAGGCTCCTATATGTATCGCTATTTCCTATAGTTGTGATCCTAATGGCTTAAACCAGGAAACAGTAAAATTTAATTCAATGTATGAGCAAATTACAGGTAGAACAAAGGATGAACTTGTTTCTTTAGGTTGGATAAGCATAACTCATCCAGATGATCTGGAAGAGGATATGGAGAAATTTAGGAAGTTCCAATCAGGTGAAATAAAGAGTTATTCTATAGATAAACGGTACCTTAAACCAGACGGCTCAATTGTTTGGGTGCATAAGGTTGTTACTCCACTTGCTTTATCAAATGAACAGCAAAAAGATTATATTTTCTGGATTCAGGATATCACACAGCTTAAAACCCTTGAAAATGCCTTATATGAGAGTGAGCGCAGCAAATCTACTTTTCTTTCACATCTTCCGGGATTTGCATACAGGTGTAATAACGATTACAACTGGACATTGCATTATGTTTCCCAGGGTTGTTTTAACCTGACGGGTTATCTGCCAGAGAGCCTACTTTATAACAGAGACCTTTCCTATAATGATATTATTGCTCCGGAATATCGGGAACCTATACGGAAGGAATGGGTTAGAATTCTTGCCAAGAGACAGGTGTTTAGTTATGAATATGAGATTATAACTGCTACCGGAGAGAGGAAATGGGTTCTTGAGATGGGACAAGGGGTTTATAACGATAATGGGGAGGTTGAAGCTCTGGAAGGAATAATCCTTGATATATCAGATCGAAAGGAAGTTGAGAAAAGGTTAAAATATAATTATGAGCATGATAGATGGACAGGACTGTATAACCGGGATTATTTGATATCATTACTGATAAAGGATGCCGACCTAAAGAAAGGGTCAAAACGAGCTCTCATTGGTATTAGCTTGAGTATGGTACACTTATTGACACTAAAATATGGATTCCAATATTCACAGAACTTAATTAAAAGAATTGCTGAAGATCTTAGACAATTTTGCACTCAAAACCTGCTTTTGTTTCAACCTCGTGAAAATTGCTTTATTTTCTATTTATTAGACTACAAAGATAAAGATGTGCTTATTGAATTTGGACACGTTGTTAGAGAAACTTTAGAATCCTTATTAATAACGGAAGGTGTAGGAGGTGGAATAGGAATTCTTGAAATTAATCAGGATCATGATGATGCTGATGCTGAACTGTTGTTGAGAAGGCTTTTAATTGCTGCAGAAATGAGTATTAGCTTAAATGAAAAAGACTTTGAAATTTGTTTCTATGACGAAAAGCTGGAAGCAATGGTTGACCGTGAGAGAGATATTGTGGAAGCTCTTAGTGCTATAGCTATGGAGGATAATATTAAAGATGATCTGTTTTTACAGTACCAGCCCATTATTAGTTTAAAAACAGATTCAATATTTGGCCTGGAAGCGCTTTCAAGATTAAGGACAGATTAGTTGGGATTAGTATCACCTTTGGAATTTATTCCTATCGCAGAAAAAACAAAACTTATTATCCCTATCGGTGAAAAAATAGTAATCAAGGCATTTCAATTCTTGAAAAAGCTTGAGGAATGTGGATATGATGAAATACGGCTTTTTATTAATATATCTGTAGTGCAGTTGCTGCATCCGGAATTTACAACCAGGCTGCTGGAGATAATGGAAGATATGGAGGTTGATGCCCAATAAGTGGGAATAGAGGTCACGGAATCCGTCTTTATTTCCGACTTCGATAAAATAAATCATGCAATTGAGAAGATCAGAAAGGCTGGTATATATGTAGCTATAGACGATTTTGGAACAGGTTATTCTTCTCTGTCCAGAGAAGAAGAGTTAAAGGCAGATTATGTAAAAATCGCTAAACATTTTATAGATAAATTATTAAACTCAGATCTGAATAAGGCTATAACAAGTGATATCATTTCTATGTCCCATAAGCTGGGACACAATACAATTGCTGAAGGGGTGGAGCATGACATCCAGATGGAATATTTAAAAAATCATAACTGTGATAAAATTCAAGGGTATCTGATTAGCAAACCTCTTGATGAAGACAAGGTTTATCAGTTTCTAAAAAAATATGACAGCAGAAGATGATTAAGTAATCAGGGGTATATAAGTATCATTATCCCCACTGTACAGTATTCCCATAAAATATCCATGACATCATTATCAACCGCGCAAATGGGGAAATCCAAGTAGCTTAAAAGTTTATGAGGATTGCATTACACACTGTATTACCACAACAAGTCCATTACCCCAGTGGTATCTGTTGATGGATAATGATAAAATAATCGGTTGTGCAGGACTTATAACAAATGATTTTATAAGTCGGATGGATTTGTATCCCTGGGTTTGTGCTCTATACATAGAGGAAGAATATAGGGGGAATGCCTATGGTTCGCTGCTGTTAGAGCAGGCAAAAGCAGACGCCAGGGCAGGAGGTTTTTCTCGCCTATACCTTTGTACAGATCATATTGGATACTATGAAAAGTATGGATTCAAATACATAGGCACAGGTTATCATCCATGGGGAGAGAGTTCCCGTATATATGCTATTGAATTATAAATAACTGCACTTGTATGGACTTGATAGACAAGTATAAAGAGAAATATAAAATTATGTGGGGGATAATATGGAGGATCCAAAATTCATCATAAATACAATTATGACAAAGGAAGACTATAGAAAATTTTTATATATAGCTACCTTTAGAAGAAATAAGTTAATAATTCCTTTTATAGTGCTAATATCCCTGGTTGGGGCTACAATAATTAGTTTGGATAATGGTAGCCTTAACGTCATAGGCCTAATTATAAGTTGGATTTTCTTGTTTGCACTGGCAATTGGCCTTGTTTTGTTCAAGGTGGAAAGGAAAAATGCTCAGCGTGTAAAGACAGATAAAACTGGTGCCTTTGATAGCATTAATACTTTGAAATTTTATGATGACAGAATGGTGATGGGCAATGAGGTTCTGAAGTCAACAGGAGAGTTAAAGTACAGTCAATTTCATGCCTTGATGAAAAGTAAAGATTATTTTATTTTTTATATAACAGCAAATCAGGCATCACTGATAAGGAAACAAGATATAGAAGATATCACTGCCTTCGAGGAATTCATCCTTGAAAAGTTTGAGAATAGATATAAGAGTATATAAGTATTTAAAAAAATTTAAAAGAAGGCCATAAACCAATATTATTAGGTTTATGGCCTTTTTTAAAGCGGAAAGATTCTGACAGTTTGTATATTCGACATTATTTGATACTGGGGCTGTTGCTAGACTAGATTAACTAGTTTTGCAACAGCCCCTTTTTTTATTAGAATTTTTATGGGTTTTATGATAATTTATTTATACTACTACTTTATTTTTAAAAGAAAAAACTAACGAAGCTTACAACCAATAACAAAGATATCCTAGGGCAAAAAAGAGAGGTTCATTGTTAAATGCTATTTCATCATCCACTAATTACTTTAAGACATATGATAGAGGAATTAAACTAGTATCATTTTTTGTATCATTTTATTTGTATATTTATAGAAAATGCTTTACAATGATATACAATAAAGGATATATAAAGTACTTTAGCCAATATGATTTGTAATATTCTTATGCCTAGTTAGTGAAGGGGGAAAAGTTGTGATAATTATTTCATGGAATATCGATTCCTTAAACGCAGCATTAACAGGAGCTTCCGCCCGTGCAGAATTAAGCAGGGCTGTTATAAATACAATTATGGATTATAATGCAGATGTTATCGCTTTACAGGAAACAAAACTGCCAAGCAATGGGCCTACAAAAAAACATTTGGAAATATTGGAGGATAAGTTTCCTGACTATAAAATAGTATGGAATAGTTCAGTAGAGCCAGCCCGAAAAGGATATGCTGGCACCATGTTTTTATACAAGGATCACCTTAATCCAGATGTCACATTCCCCCAAATTGGGGCACCGGATACCATGGACTACGAAGGTAGAATTATCACACTAGAATTTGATGATTTCTACTTAACCCAGGTATATACGCCCAATGCAGGAGATGGTTTAAACCGTTTAGAAGATCGACAGATTTGGGATATGAAATATGCAGACTACCTAGAAAAACTGGATAAGGAAAAGTATGTTATCGCAGCGGGTGATTTTAATGTAGCACATAAAGAAATTGACCTGGCTCATCCTGATAATAACCGTAATTCAGCTGGATTTACCGATGAGGAACGTCAAGGATTTACGAACCTTCTAGATAGAGGTTTTACAGATACATTTCGATATATACATGGAGATGTAACAGGGATTTACACTTGGTGGGCACAGCGTGCTAGAACTAGCAAGATCAACAATTCCGGCTGGAGAATTGACTACTTTCTGGTAAGTGATAGGATTGCAGATAAGGTTTTAAGATCTGAAATGATTGATTCAGGGCCAAGACAGGATCACACGCCAATACTGCTGGAAATTGACTTGGAGCCTTAGTAAAGACCTATATTAAAGTAGGAATTTGGCTTAGTCTAATATAGGAGGGGTTGTTATGGTTAGTTTCCTTATGATTGGCAGCCTTGTTCTGGGTTTAATTGCCTGGGCTCTTCCAGCTATAAACATTGCTAGATATAAGCAAAGTTTCGATAATAATTGGGCTATTTACTCCATTGTCAGTGTTAGCGCATGTGCAGTATCTATAAGTTTTCAGCTTATATACTGTAATTATATTGTAATAAAAGAGGATTGGGCTGCTTTAATGGATACAGTTGGAGTCAGCACTGGTCTCTCTGTATTTCTCCTAATAAGTACTTTAGTATTAAATGCAACCTCTTTAATTTTGTATAAGTTCAAAAAATAGTTATGTCCATTAAAATAGGAAGAGAGTTTGAGTTCTTTTTCCATCAAGGCTCCTGTGATGGTGAAAATGAACAGTTTTATGATGTTTGGATTACACCTGATGACATTAACAATATAACCCATAAATTAATAGATCTTACACTAAAACATTTTGGCAAATCCCATATCAGAGACGTATTAGGAGACACAGAAAAAGAACTGTTGAATGAGTTAATTTTAGATAATTCCACAGAAAGTATTGTAACAAACAAACCCATTTTTTTATAGACAAAGATTTTAGTGTCTATCCTAACTACGAGACCCCGTCATCATTTTGGTGTTTAGGCAATTTAAAAACCCAGGGTGTGGAACAAATATTAAGGAATTACATCAATAATGAATCAGTTGCTCAAAAAGTAAAACTAACCGTTCCTGTTAGCAAAACGGGTTAATTATTTTACGCTGGAGGATAAATAGATGAAAAATTTAATTGTAATCAATGGCACTATGGGTATAGGAAAGACAGCAACAAGCAAAGAACTACAAAAAATGCTGCCAAATTGTGTCTTTCTAGATGGAGATTGGTGCTGGGATATGTCACCTTTCATTGTTAATGATGAAACAAAAAATATGGTAGTAGATAACATAAGTTATCTTTTGAATAATTTTATTTCCTGTTCCGTATATGAAAATATCATTTTTTGTTGGGTAATGCATGAACAAAAAATTCTTGATGATGTATTATGCAGACTAAATAAAAATAACTGTGTATTATATAAATTTTCCCTGGTATGTTCGCAAAAGGCATTAATTTCACGAATTACAAAGGATGTGGAAATGGGAATAAGGACTAAGGATGTCATTAGCAGAAGTATAGAAAGATTAGAAAATTATCATCATATGGATACTGAGAAAATAGATGTAAGCCATATTTCAGCAAAACAAGCAGCAGAAACAATTTTAAAGCGCATTATGCATAAACCATAATAAAACAAACCGACAAAAAGTTATGAAAAATGAAACAACACAAAAGCTATGATATGATATTTTTGTGAGTTATATCCAATAAAATAACTAACTGAATTATGAAAGTATAAATTATATAAATGGTATTTATTATATAAGAAAGAGGGATAAGCATGAAAAAGATTTTATTTTATGGTATGACAGGTGAAAAGATGTGCTTTCAACATATTTTAATGAATGCATTACAATTAAATACTGCTGGCCAGGAAGTAAAGATAATTTTTGAGGGTGCATCTGTTAAACTAGTTTCAATATTTGAAGAAGAGAACAATCCACTTTACAGAAAGGCTAAGGAAGCGCATTTAATTGTTGGGATTTGCATGGCTTGTTCAAAGGTTCTTGGTGTGTATGAAGCCAACTTAAAGTCAGGACTATCTATGTTAGATGATATGTCAGGACATGCGGGAATGAAGAAGTATGTAGAGGACGGATACCATATCATAAGCATGTAAACCATAAAAAACAATCTTAGAGAGAATTAACCCCAAAATTATTCTCTCAAATTATGAATAAAACAAATACTATAATATTCTGGGAGTGACCAATATTAGAATCATAATTTCACCTGCAAAAAAAATGAAAGTAAATAATGATGTTTTTACACATAAATACTTGCCTGTATTCATGAAAGAGACCGAGAAACTACTAGATTACTTAAAGAAACTATCCTATAAAGAACTAAAGACAATTTGGAAGTGTAATGATAAAATTGCTGAATTAAACTTTAAAAGGATACAAGATATGGATCTATATCATAATCTTACGCCTGCTATCTTATCTTTTGAGGGAATACAATATCAGTATATGGGACCTGAAATATTTAGCTATGACGCCTTTGAATATATTGAAGACCATTTGCGAATAATATCGGGCTTTTATGGTATTTTAAGACCTTTTGATGGAGTGGTCCCCTATAGGTTGGAAATGGAATCAAGACTAATTGATTGGAAATATAAAACCCTGTATGAGTTTTGGGGTGAAAAGATAGCTAAGAGCATTTTTTTGGAGTGTAAATGTATTTTGAATTTGGCATCAAAGGAATATAGTCAATGTATTTCTAAATATCTACCTAGCAATATAAAGTTTATTAATTGTACATTTGGCGAATGGATTGATGGGAAAGTAGTTCAAAAGGGAACCTTGGTTAAGATGGCAAGAGGTGAGATGGTACGCTTTATGGCTGAGAATAGTATAGAAAATATTGATGATATAAAAGGATTTGACAGACTAAAATATAAGTACATAGAAGAGTTATCAAATGATGATAATTTTGTTTTCATTAGAAATATTAATAGGAGTTTTTTATAAAAAAAGAGGTGATAAACCTTTGACTGCAGGAATGATATTATACTAATTGCCCTATAGGATATTAACACTATAGGGCAATTAAAATAACTATTATTTATTAATTATTTCAGCATATACCAATGTTTGATTTAGTAATTGGTATGCAATCTCTCCAAAAGTTACTGGTCCTGCAAAAGGCGGTGTAGCTTTACCCTCAAGCTTACCATAAAGGTAATTAACCCGTTGTGCTAGTTCAACCTATGGTAGATAATACAAATAGAAAAACCCCGACACATTATGTTAACCTATTATTAAAATCTGACTTAAAATAATAGGGGGTATAACATATGCCGGAGTTT
>JAAYGY010000007.1 GCA_012735575.1 Clostridiales bacterium | reverse complement strand
TTTGAGCTAATATTGTAGGCATTAAGGGTTATACTGCCTCCGGCTTCCTTGGGTAACTGAACCATGTGGTAATCCTGCTCTATTTCTCCTAGTATAAAGCGTAACCATGTTACTTCCTCTCCAGTATACCATCCCACTAGTTTATAATCTTTAAAAACTCCTGCTCCGGACACCTGTGCTATGTCATCTTTCACCGTCACCCTAGCCAATCCAATATCCGATCCTCTAATAAAATTCCGATAGAGATATCCTAAGTCTTGAAAAGGAAATACATCTGAGTTGTTTACGGAATTTTGGGTTATTATTTGATCTATAACCATGGCCGATGATGATCCCATGACAGGCTCTAAGTTTAATACATCTTTTGCTTGCCCTTGAGCTACACATATGGATGTGACTTTACGTAGCTGTCTTTCCCTAAAGAGAAAATCCAGACTATCTTTGATTCCATTTTTAGCATATTTTTCTCCAAAGACTATAAGTTTACAGTGTGCAAAATTGGGGACACTGTCAAAATAGCTTAATAAGCTATTGGTAGCATCAGCAAAACTATTTCCAGTAATACTAATTTGATGGGTAGATTTGCTTTTGTCACCACCCTCTCCCTTAAAAGCATCTAACATCGCAATCTGATAGGTTAATAAAATATTATCGTTATCATCTAAATCTATACCTAATCCTATAATAAAAGCATTTCGTTCTATCTCCACACGATCCCAGCAGCCTGATATGGTTAATAAACAAAATGCTATAAGAATTAACATATAAATTTTTTTATGCATTTTCCCTCTCCCTCTTCCCAGATATCCATGCTAAAAACAGCATACCTACTATAATAATTGAAACACCAAGACCTATATAACTAGTGATAGAAGAAAGCCTCCTTATTTCAATAAGATTCTGAGGAAGTATTGCCAGTATGTAGACTATAGGAGCTAAAATAAATACAAAAGGCTTATAATGCCTAAGTCCAAACAAACGTACTGTAGTAAGTGAAGACATATAAAATGAATTACCAATAGTAGTAAAGGCTGCTAATATCCACAATACAGCAATAAAAATATCAAATCTTTCAGCAAAAGCCCCTGGAAAAGTAATTCCCTCTGCTAATGATAAGGTAGGATAATTTAGATTCTGGGTAGTCTGCAAGCCAAAAACTCCAATAGTCATTACTACCAATACTGTGTATAAGATAGTTGGTATACCTGTACCTATAATCGTATATGGAATGACTTTTTTTTGATCATTTAGGAAGGGTATCACTAAAAAAATTATTTCATAACCTTGAAAGGGCATAACCAGCTCAGGTATTCCCTTTATTATTAGTCTAATATTTGGAATAAGTGTTGGTCTAAGATTAACAAATTTAAAATTACTACCACTTAAGACTATAACTAGTGCTAACGATAATATAATTATTGGTAGAAATAGCTCTGTTACCTTTGCTACACTATTGATTCCATTTGTAACCATATAAACTGCTGTTAGCAACATGGAAATCATTATAATCTCCAAAGGAGTCATCTTTAGCAGCAATCCTTTTAAAGCATCTGAAAAATCCCTTAATATAACACTAGCTACAATAATAAAATAAAAAGTAACTAATGCACTAAATAATTTACCCAAAACTTTACCTAAAATTAGAGTAGAATATTCCATGATGGTTTGGCTATGAAAACGTTTACCCAAAATAGCTATGGCCACGGCAATAGCTATGGTCAACACACCACTAGCAAGAGTAGAATAGACCGCTCCTTCTTCCGCTGATACAGCAGCTAATTTTGGCAGTCTTACAACTACTACCCCTATCATTGTAGAGATAATCAATGATGAATATTGTGTATAGCTTAATCTATCACGCTTACTAGTCATTTTTTCCCTCCTTGTAAGGATCCTGCTCCATTCTATCAATATCTATGGGATGAATGCTAATTGGCCGTCTCCACAATAAGTGGCGTGGAAGTCTCATAACCCAATCCCTAGTATCTTGAGGAACAAAGGGAGCTTGTGGAGTCATATAATCAAAACCAAAGCTTTTTAGATTAGCTAAATGAATGTTTATCAATATGAAGCCTAAAGCCACTCCATAAAGCCCTAAGGTAGCAGCTAAAATCATAAGGGGAAAGCGAATTAGCC
>JAAYGY010000044.1 GCA_012735575.1 Clostridiales bacterium | reverse complement strand
GATATAAAATTAAATAGTAGATGGCTATCTCTCCGCCTTATAGAAGGGGATAAATCTTTATTGGAAACTATAAAGGAGCATATAAAATATTCCCGATTTGACGAGACGCTTTTAGATCAAAAGATAGAAGAGACCAGGGAATTTTTATATTCTCAGGGACTGGATCAAGATGGATTAAGGGATAGTATAGTCACTAGCATAATAAAAAAAGCTGAGGCTATAGGGGATAGGGTAGTACATTTTCAAAACCAAGATTATAACAGAATAGATCAAAAGATTGATAATATCCTTACCTCAAAGCGCTGGGGAATTCCCATAATGATAGCTCTACTGGGAGTTATTTTCTGGATAACAGTGGAAGGAGCCAATTACCCTTCGGAAATGTTGGCTACAGGTCTTTTTTGGATTGAAGATCAGCTGACAAAGCTTTTTATAAGTTTCGGCGCACCCCAGTGGCTTTATGGCATAGTAGTCATGGGAATGTACCGTACCCTTGCCTGGGTGGTGTCTGTAATGCTGCCTCCAATGGCTATTTTCTTTCCTCTATTTACCTTATTAGAAGATCTAGGCTATCTGCCCAGGGTGGCTTTTAACCTGGACAATTTCTTTAAAAAAGCCTGTGCCCACGGAAAACAGGCCCTAACCATGTGTATGGGCTTTGGCTGTAATGCTGCTGGAGTAGTAGCCTGCAGAATCATAGATTCACCTAGGGAAAGGCTTATTGCTACCCTTACCAACAACTTTGTACCCTGCAACGGTAGATTTCCCACCTTGATAGCTTTAGCTACTATTTTTATAGCTAGTTCAGTGGGAGCATTTAAATCTGTAATATCTACCTTAACAGTTCTAGGTGCAGTGGTATTGGGAGTAGTAATTACCCTGGTAATATCTAGAATATTGTCAAAAACTATTTTAAAGGGGCTACCCTCTTCCTTTACCCTTGAATTACCACCCTATAGAAAGCCCCAGATAGGCAAGATATTGATTAGGTCCTTACTGGATCGCACTTTGTTTGTGTTAGGCAGGGCAGTTATGGTAGCAGCACCAGCTGGATTAATTATATGGCTCATGGCTAATCTAACAGTTGACGGAGTAAGCCTTCTCAAGCACAGTGCTAGATTTCTTGATCCTTTTGGCAGATTATTGGGTATGGATGGATATATTATACTAGCTTTTATACTAGGACTTCCCGCAAATGAGATAGTAATTCCTATAATTATAATGAGCTATACAGCATCGGGAACAATGATAGAATTGGATAGCTTGGATGCTCTGCGAAATCTATTGGTGGCCAACGGCTGGACTTGGCTAACGGCAATATCCACCATGCTCTTTTCCCTAAACCACTTTCCTTGTGGTACTACTCTCCTTACTATTAGAAAGGAGACTCAAAGCCTCAAATGGACTGTACTTTCCTTTATAATACCTACCATAACTGGAATTGTTTTATGCTTTATAGTTGCCCAGGGGGTAAGATTACTGGGACTTATATAGAAAATTAACAAAAAGTAGCTACTAAACAAGACTTCCTTATGGTATTATTTACTATTAGGAAGTCTTTTACATATAAAGGTTTGATTGTTTTATGATGACTAAGTATGGGTATTAATAAATATATTGTTGTCTTATTTTGGAGAAGTTAGTTGTTGGATTGTTAATATCACAAGGAGGATAGCATATGGTTGGTGATTTAGTGGAAATTATACTACGCAGTGCTGAGGAGTCCTTTGTTCAGGTAACGGCTTTTGTAGGGGCAGTTCTTTTATTATTTGGTTACATAAATTATAAGCAGCAGGGAGCCTTTGTTGATACTATAGAATGATCAAAAAAAATTCAGCCACTTATTGGTGCTTTTTTAGGCATAACTCCCGGATGTGGTGGAGCATTCTTTGTTATGCCCTTGTATGTAAAAGGTACTGTTAGCTTTGGTACCGTTATTGCTACATTGGTTGCTACAGCCGGAGATGCTGCTTTTGTAATTTTAACAAAAGCGCCTGTAGATTTTATATTGATAACGGTCATATGTTTTATTGTTGGTGCTATAACAGGTTATATTATAGATTATTCGGGAATTGGGGATTGGGTTCGCAATAGATCTTCTAAG
>JAAYGY010000043.1 GCA_012735575.1 Clostridiales bacterium | reverse complement strand
TATAAATACAACTTGAGTAGTAACGTTTTAATATATGCACTTTGACATGTTATCACCAGACGTATCATGTTTGTATTTTTGTTTGTAACTCTTATGTATATTTATAACTATTAATTTTATGTTTTTACTTGGCAAGTTTTTTTATCTAGAAATTAGTTAAAATGACTGCAAAGCAAAAGAAGTGGTCTATTACCACATTCAGAATTTTCAGAATAATTTATTTATAGGAAGTTCAATTTAGCCCCTTTTATGGCTAATTTAGCCATATATAATACAAAAAACTATTAAGGAGGTATTTTGATGAAACCTAAAAAACTAATTGCTTTAATGCTTGTATTAGCATTAGGTATCCTTGTTGTGGCAGGTTGTGGATCTGGCGACAAGGGTGGGACCAATAACACCGATGTTTCAACTAATGCCGGTAATGATAATACTGGCACTGACAACAGCGGTACTGACAACAGCGGTAACGACAACAGCGGAAATGACTCAGCTTCTGCTGGAGATGACCTTGCTGAAGGTCCTGACACCAATAATGGTCGTCCTTATAACCTCAATCCTGTAAAATACGACACTAGAGATGATAAGTACCTCACCGGTATTAATGCAACCAAGTTGCCTATTACCGAGGACGATGTAACCATAACTCTTTGGAGAGGCTTTACCTCTACTGTAATGCAGGGTTTAGATGAATCAGAATTCTTCAAAGAGTTAGAGAAACGAACTGGTGTAAAGGTTGAATTCCTATATCCTCCTGTTGGTCAGGAAGTTGACAACTTCAACCTAAGAATCAGTTCAGATGACCTACCTCATATTTTCTCAACTCCACCAGATTATCCCGGTGGCTATCCAAAAGCTATTCAAGACGGAGTGTATCTAGAACTTACTCCTTACTATGATAAAGGCTTAATGCCTAATATTAAGTGGCTTCGTGAGAACTACGAGGAAATTGATCGTGACATCGTAGACGATGAAGGTAGAATGAACTTCTTCCCAATGATCGACATTGTACCATCCCATCCATGGAGCGGTTTATGGGTACGTGGTGACTGGTTAGAAGAACTGGGACTAGATGTACCTGAGACTATTGAAGATTGGGATAATATGCTAAGGGCCATGAAAGAGGCCAAAGGAATTGCTCCATTAGGTCTTAATATTACTTCCTGGTATGGTGTAGCAACCAACTATATGTTTGCATCATCCTATGATGTAGGTTATGAATGGATCAATAAAGATGGTAAAGTTGCCTATGGTCCAATTGAGCCAGGATTCAAAGATTTCTTGGCCAAGATGAATGAATGGTATCAGGAAGGCTTAATAGATCCTGACTTTGCAACCCGTGATACAGACTCCTACAACGCCAATATTGCTTCTGGTAAGATTGGTGCAGCAGGACTAGCCTATGGTGAAATGGGTCAGATTAAGGTAACTGGACAGAATGAAGATCCTAACTTCAAGTGGATACCAGTACCTATGCCTACCTCCTATGAGGGACAGGTAATCAAACTACGTCAGGACAACTCTACAGTACGTGGAGACAGGGAATTCTTCACTGCTAAACTTGTAGATGACGGTCTGGATGAAATAGCTGTTCGATGGAAGGATTACTGGTACAGCCAGGATGGCGGAGACCTAGCTTCCTACGGACCAGAAGGTGTTTCCTACGTATGGAATGAAGAAGGAGAATATGAGTGGATCTATCCTGCACTGGAGAACGATGAAGGCTTAGACTTCTGGACACTTTATCCTCTGTTTAAGCTTCATAACTGGGGATACTTGAGAAATTCAAGAGCCTATGAGTTTGAGCCTGAGGTACATCAATGTATCGAACTATGGGCACAGCAGGGTGCTGACTGGGTAATGCCCGATAATATTAGCCATACTCCAGAAGAATCTACTGAACTTGCTAATATTATGACAGATATCAACACCTACAGAGACGAAATGACCCTCAAGTTTATCATGGGTCAGGAGCCTCTATCCAAGTTTGAAGACTTTGTAGAGACCATCAAGGGCATGGGTATTGACCGTGCTATTGAAATTAAGCAAGCTGCACTTGATAGATATTACAACCGTTAATCAAAAGGTATTAACTATGAGAGATCCCTATAAATTAGGGATCCCCATAATTAAATATCACCCCAAGGAGTGTGCAATAATATGGCTATTAGACAGGATACTATTCTAACAGCATCAGCGACAAAACGCGACAGCTGGACCAGTATTGTGGCCAAAGACTGGCGTAAGCACTGGAAAATATATATGATGATAATACCTGTTTTGGTCTACTATTTTGTATGGTGTTACGGACCTATGTATGGAATTTTGATTGCGTTTAAGGAGTTTTCTCCCCGAAAGGGTATATGGGGCAGCTCCTTTGTAGGTCTGAGACACTTTAAAGACTTTTTTGCGAGTCCTTTTGCTTTCAGGGTTATCAGAAACACCATAATGATAAATTTTTGGAACCTGGTATTTGGTTTCCCATTGCCTATTGTATTTGCGCTGTTATTAAACGAGGTTAGAAATCGGCTTTATAAAAGAACTGTACAGACTATAACATACATGCCCTACTTTATTTCTCTAGTAGTTATCTGCGGTATGATAGTTGACTTTACAGCCTCTGACGGCGTAATTGGTGAAATTATCAAATTCTTTGGGGGTACGCCAACTAACCTGCTTGCCGATCCCAAGTATTTCCGTGCCATATATGTAATTTCGGACTTATGGCAAAAACTTGGCTGGGACAGCATAATCTTCCTATCAGCATTAGCCGCTATTAACGTGGAGTTGTACGAAGCTGCAACCATAGATGGTGCAGGCAAACTAAGACAAGTTTTCCATGTAACATTACCAGGAATTATGCCTACCATAGCTATCCTATTAGTTTTACGTATAGGTGCTATGATGAGTCTGGGCTTTGAAAAGATAATCCTGCTCTACAACGGTCTAACCTATGAGACTGCTGACGTTATATCCAGTTATGTATATAGAAAAGGTATAGAAGAAAGTAACTTTGGTTTCTCTACTGCTGTAGGATTGTTTAATTCAGTTATCAACTTTGTACTGGTTGTATTTGCTAACTGGGCTAGTGGAAAAATGACGGAGACCAGCCTGTGGTAGGAAGGAGGATGACCTGATGAATAAGCTATCTACAGGAGAAAAGATATTTCGAGTTTTCAATTATTTACTGCTATTTGCAATATGTGTTGTTACCTTGTACCCGTTATGGCACGTTGCCATGGCCTCCATAAGTGATCCTTTAATTGTTTATGCCAAGCGAGGATTCTACTTCTATCCAGCAGGAGAGATCACTCTTCGGGGATATAAGTTGGTTTTAGACAACCCCAATATTATTTCAGGATTTTTAAACACCTTGTTCTATGTTGTTGTAGGTACTTCTATAAGTATGTTTTTAACAATACTTGGTGCCTATGTTTTATCCCGAAAAGGGCTATATTGGAATAATCTCATTATGAAGATAATAGTGTTCACAATGTATTTCCACGGTGGACTAATTCCATTTTATCTAATGGTAAAAAATATGGGACTTTTGGATAGTCGCTGGTCGATTATACTTCCTATTGCAGTTAACACATGGAATTTGATTATCATGCGTACTGCATTTGCAGGGATACCTGAAAGTTTAGTTGAATCAGCTAAGTTAGATGGTGCTAGTGATTGGCGGATCGTATGGGTAATTATGGTGCCTCTGGCACAGGCCACTGTAGCAGTTATTGCTTTGTTCTATGCTGTTCGTATGTGGAATGAATGGTTTAATCCATCTATATTCCTGTCCAGTAAGGATAAGTATCCTATTCAGTTGCTATTGAGGGAGATCTTGCTACAGAACGATACCAAGAGCATGACTCAGTTAAGCGCAGTAGGTCAATCACAACAGGAGAGCTATAGATTGTTGGTAAAATATTGTACCATCATGGTAGCTACTCTTCCAATTCTATTTGTATATCCCTTCCTACAACGTTACTTTATCCAAGGTGTAATGATAGGTAGTGTTAAAGGATAATCCCCTATGTCTCCTTTTACCAAGGATGATATAGTTAATAAAATATTTAGCGAAAAAGTCCATTGAGATGTCGTCAATGGGCTTTTCTTAATTTTATATATAGATTTTGGTAAAAAGGTAGATATTAGCTAGCTTTTTATTATATAATTGATTTGTTTGATACTTTCTTTTAGTTATAACACTGGAGGTGTAGGCTTTGGAAATAAAATTTGTACCAGAGGAATACAAGGAGTCAATAAAACATGTATTAAACTATTGCTTTAGTGGTGTATCGGGTATTGGAGAATCCTTTGTCAATGAAACCTATACTTATGAGAACTGCTTGGGCTGCTTTGACGAGGATAAACTGGTTGGCCTTTTGTATATTTATCCTTATGATATGCACTTTTATGGAAACACTGTTCCCATGGGTGGAATAGGGGTTGTATCTACTTTGCCGGAATACCGATATTATCGTTGTGCGTCCAATATGTTAATTAAGTCCGTAGAAATTATGAAGGATAGAGGTTATGCCTTTTCGGCCTTGGCCCCTTTTTCTTATGCTTTCTACAGAAAATATGGTTGGGAGCTGGGATTTAATAGTAAAAGGAACATTATCCCCGTAAATAGCTTTAAAGGTTTGGGTACAGGAAAAGGGCAGTTCAGGCCTTTGACCCTTGAGGATATAGATAGTATTAATCAAGTATATAGGAACTTTTATGTAAAATACAACGGTTCTATAGATAGGGATAAAGATAACTGGAAATCCAGATTAAAGAGAATTGGAGAAAACCGGAATTACGGATATAGTTTTAGCCGACAGGAAAATGGTTTAAATGGATATATCTTTTTCTCTATAGAAAGTGGTGTATTTTATATTCATGAGATGGTATATGATTCCATAGAAACTAAACTGGAGCTTTTTAGGTTTATTTACAATCATAATGCTCAGGTCAGAGAAGTTAATTGGAAGGCTCCTCTTGATGACAACACCATGTTACTTCTAGATAATCCTAGGATTGAGCAGAAGATAGAGCCTGGAATGATGATCAGAGTGGTGGATGTGGCAAGGGTATTGAGATCTTATAAATATCCAGCCCTGTACAAAGGCGGTTTCACTATTAATATTACAGATAAATGGGCTCCCTGGAATAATGGAACTTTTAAGCTCATTATTGATCAAGGTACTGCAGAGGTTAATAAGATAGAAGATGATACAGCTGACATTAGCTGTGATATTAATGTATTCTCCCAAGTTGCATTAGGCTATACGGGTATAGAAGAGGCAATAGAAATAGGAAAGATAACTGTTCACAATCTTAAGGCAGCGGAAGACATGAAGACAATCTTTAAAGAGCATGTTACCTATATGACTGACGGCTTTTAGGATGGAGAGATACACATAATATGGATAATAAATTAAAAGGCTTTAATAAGAAATTTCCTTTAATACTGGTTTTATTAGTAATCACATTATCTTTATTATCAGCCTGTGATTTTTTACTGGATGACCTGTATATAGAAGGGGATCAGCAGGAACAGCTTTCTGTTTCAGGACAGGATCTGATAGTTCATTTTATTGATGTAGGTCAGGGAGATTCAATATTGGTTCAATTGCCTAACCAGCAAAATATGCTAATAGATGCAGGGGATAATGATAAGGGCCAGGTGGTTGTGGATTATATAGAAAAACAAGGGGTAAGTAGAATAGACTATCTAATTGCCACCCATCCCCATGCAGATCACATAGGTGGGATGGATCATGTAATTGACCATTTTGAAATAGGGGATATATATATGCCTAAGGTTGCCCATACCACAAAGACCTATATGGATCTATTAGAGGCTATAGACAGGAAAAATTTAAAAATAAGGGCAGCGCAGGCGGGGATGGACATAACCATTGATGATGTCAGGGCTGATATTTTAGCGCCTGATAGTCAGCTAAAATCAGATAACCTCAATGACTATTCCATTGTAATAAAGCTAACCTATGGGCAAACTGTATTCCTGCTACAAGGAGACGCAGAAAGGAAAACAGAGGAGGCTATACTGACATCTGGCATTGATGTAGAGGCTGATGTTATAAAATTAGGCCATCATGGCTCTACTACCTCCAGTACATCCAACTATATTGATGCAGTAGATCCTGATTATGCAATTGTTTCCGCGGGAGAGGGAAATAAGTATGGACATCCCCATAAAGAGGTGGTGGCACTGATGAAGGAAAAGGGGATTATCCTGTACAGGACGGATAGAGACGGAACCATTGTCGCTATTTCAGACGGTAGCCAGATATCCTTTAATAAATAAGTTTTAATCTAGTTTATAGAATAATTTAGTGGAGGATACTACATGGTAAAAAAAGGAATTATCGACAGGTTTGAAAAAGTCTGGGCAGTGGTGGAGATGGAGGATGGAGAGTTTATAGAGATATCCATAGAGACACTACCTCCTGATGCCAGGGAGGGTAGTGTCATCTATATAGATGATGAGGGCAAAGTTTCTGTGTCCATAGAAGAAACCAATGAACGAAGAAAAAGGATACAGGCTTTAATGGATAAGCTATTTGAAGACTAAACTGACTACATAGACCTGGTGTTTTTTACATACAAGAATTTTTGTACTGCCAGGGAGGCAACAAACAATAGGGTAACAAGCACAATTGCATATATACCCATAGAATATAGCCGTTTGATACCTAAATTATCTATAACCCAGCCTCCCCCATAATTGGCAAGAATGCCACTAACCCCACCGTAGAGGGAAGTAGCCAGGGTCTGGGCTGTGGATTTTAGCTCATCGGGTGCCAGGGAGTCTATGTAATATACAGCACCATTTAGAAAAAGGGCAAAGGATGGACCATGGAGCAGCTGTGCTAAAATTACCTGCTCAGGGCTTGTAGCTGTTAAATAGGCAATCTGCCTGAGTAGGAAGAAAAGGGAAGATATTAATATTAAATGTATGGGCTTATACCGTTTTAATAGTTTATAGGACATTAAAAATAAGGGGATCTCGCTAAAGGCCATTACTGCTGAAGCTATACCCTGAGTTCCTGGACTTGCCCCTACTGATACCAGTAGATTGGGAAGAAAAGAGTAGGAGGCTTTATGAGGGACATATATTACAATAGAGAAAATCAAAAAAGTAATATAGGAGTAGTTTCTAAGCAGCTTACCAATCTTCATATCTTTTAAGTTTATGGCAGATGCAGATGCCTCATCTTTTATATTCCTTGTTAAAAGAATGATCAAAACAGTCATGACAGCAAATATAATGAAGTTGTAGTTGATGGAGAATTTATTTACCAATAATCCAAAAAAATAGGCAAAAATAGAATAACCCAGCGAACCCCATAGCCGAATATTACCATAGGATAAGTCCTGTTCATTTCGTATTTCTTGAATTACCCAGCTGTCCATCAAAGGGGAAAGAGGAGAGTCAAATATTGTTATAATAGCTAGGACCAGTGCTATAATTATGGTAGAGTTTATTATGGGCAACAGCTGCATAACAAGAGCAGCAAAAATCATACATAAGACAAACACCTTTTTTACGGATCTAAATCGGTCACTGACCATTCCCCAAAAAGGTTGGGCAAAGACTATAATAAAAGAGTTTATGGAAAGTATTGTTCCTATAGCTGTATTGCTCAGCCCCTTGGCTTGTAAAAAGACTACTACAAAAGGATAATAGGCGGCCATAGTGGCCCAAAAAATAAATTCCAGTATTGACAGGTTTACTTGCTTGGGATTCATATGGTTAATTCTGCTATATAGCCTTTTCAAAACATTCATTAAGTGTCCCCCTTTTGGAATGGTACCATAGATATTGCAAATATACTTTAGCACAAAAAAGTATATTAAGCTAGATATAAAGAAATATATTTATACAAGGAGTGAATTATATGGTAAATCTAAAGGAACAGTCCATAGAAAAGCTGACAAAGCTGGACTTTAAATGTACCTGTGGCTATCGTCATACGGTAAGTATAGACAATATCCGTATAGGCTCAGGGGTACTACAAGAGCTTCCTGAAATCCTCGGTCAATATAAGGGTAAAAAGCTATTAGTGGTAGCGGATAAAAACACCTTTAAAGTAGCCGGCCAGCAGGTTATAGACCTATTATCCAATGAGTTTGTCTTTAATATTTTTATTTATCAGGATGACCACCTCGTAGCCGATGCCAACTCCCTTGGCACCTTTTTGATGGAACTGGATGACGACATATCCTTAATTCTCACCATAGGTTCAGGAACCCTTAACGATATAACCAGATATGTAAGTGCCAGAACCAAAATTCCCTATGCCATTGTTACTACCGCCCCTTCAATGGATGGCTATACATCTATAGTTTCTCCATTAATACGAAATGGGATAAAGACTACATTTAATGGAGTATATCCCGTAGCCATAGTAGGGGATACCCAAATAATGAAAGATGCTCCCATGCATATGCTCCACGCAGGGTTAGGTGATGTATTAGGCAAATATACTGGGCTTGCTGACTGGAGAATGTCTAAGATAATGGGGTTAGAGGCAGATGAACCCTATTGTGATAATATCTCCAACCTGGTGGAGGATGCTGTAAAAAAATGTGTAGATGCAGCTCCTAAACTATCAAGTCGGGATGAGGATACTATCCAGGCCATAATGGAAGGCTTAATACTTTCCGGTCTTTGTATAGGGCTTGCCGATCATTCCAGACCTGCGTCAGGATCGGAGCATCAGATCTCCCATTACATAGAAATGATATTCTTGCAAGAAAATATCAGCAGCAAATGGCTTCATGGTAATAAGGTAGGTGTAGCCACTTTGGCCACTTTACATGCCTATGACTATCTATTCAACAAGGATATAAAGGAAATACGGAAATCAGCCAGCTACAAAGAGTTTGATAAGGATAGATGGATAAAGAGGATAGAGAGATGCTTTGGACAGATGGCTGATGAGATTTTCCAGCTTAAAGAAAAAGATTTACTTTTGGAAGTTGAGGAAAGAGAGAAGAGGATGGATCTTATAGAGAGTAAATGGGAGGAGATAAAGGAGAGGTGCTACGTAAATCTCCCTTCAGCAGATCAGCTGATGGAATTATTAAAGGATGTAGGAGCCATATATAGTCCCAAGGAACTGGGTGTAGACAGGGAATTATTCAGGGACAGCCTGATAGTGGCAAAAGAGATACGAAAACGCTATGGCATTATGCAGTTATTGGATGATCTAGGGATGCTGGAGGAAGCTGTAGATTATATAGTAGATAAATATTATTAATCATGGCACTATGGAGGGGGACTTATTTTAATGAATAAAAACTTGAGGTTGAATAGTAAGAAATACTTTGTCCTGGATATGGATGGAACTTTTTATCTTGGAAATAGATTGCTGGATGGATCATTAGAATTCTTGGATAGGCTAAATAGCCAAGGTTATGATTTTCTTTTCTTTACCAATAATTCTTCTCAGAATCCTGAAGTTTATATAAATAAATTAAAAAGTATGGGATGCGTAATAGGGCCAAGCAAGATAGTAACTTCGGGCATGGTTACAACCCATTACCTAAAAAAACATTATAAAGATCCTAGAGTATATTTACTGGGAACTCCTGCCCTGGAGGATCAGTTTAAAAAGGATGGGATAAATTTAGTTGAGGAGAATCCGGAACTGGTGGTAGCAGGTTTTGATACTACCGTTACATATGAAAAACTTTCCAAGGCCTGTACCTTTATACGCAAGGGTGCTAAATTTATAGCTACCCATCCTGATTTCAACTGTCCAGTAGAAAATGGTTTTATACCCGATTGCGGTGCTATCTGTGCTTTTATTACTGCATCTACAGGGGTCCTGCCCAAATACCTGGGCAAACCTTATACTGAGACGTTGGAGTTTATTTTAGATCATCTAAGCTGTACTAAAGATGAACTGGTTTTTGTGGGGGACAGGCTATACACTGATATAGCTATTGGGGTTAACCATGGAGTTACCAGCATCCTGGTTCTATCGGGAGAGACCAAGCTGGAGGATGCGGAAAAATCTGAAGTTAAGCCGGATATTATTGTCGATAGACTTGTAGATATTGTTAATTTTTTATAATAAAAAATAAGATTAGGAGAAAGGGGAAATACTCATGGCTTTTATTCAATGTGATTTCTTTTCAGAAGTATTAGGTTTATCCACTTCTATGAATGTCATCTTACCGCAGCCGGCATCAGGACAGATTGGTATGGAAGGAAGCCAGACCGCAGACAAATATCCCGTTTTATATCTACTCCATGGTTTGTCTGACGATCATACCATTTGGGCACGACGTACCTCCATCGAACGCTATGTAGCATCCATGGGCCTTGCAGTAGTTATGCCTGCAGTGCATAAGAGTTTTTATACGGATATGGACAGAGGAGACAAATATTGGACCTTTGTCAGTGAGGAGTTGCCTGCTATAGCCCAATCCTTTTTCCCAATTTCCCCAAAAAGGGAGGATAATTTTGTAGCCGGCCTGTCAATGGGAGGATATGGTGCATTCAAGCTGGCTCTTGGCTGTCCGGAAAAGTTTATTGCGGGAGCCAGTCTATCTGGTGCCCTGGATATAATGGGAATTATCCAAAGAAGAGGGTCAGACAGCTTCCTGGAGAATATTTTTGGAGATCTGGACAAAGTTAAAGGAAGCAATAATGATCTGTTATACTTAGCGGAGAAAGTAGCTGAATCAGATGGGGCTAAGCCCATATTGTACCAGTGCTGTGGCACAGAGGATTTTCTCTACCAGGACAATATTACCTTTAGGGACCATGCCAGAAAGTTAGGGCTTGACCTGACCTACGAAGAGGAACCAGGAGCCCATGAATGGGGCTACTGGGATAAGAAGATACAAAGAGTGTTGGAATGGCTTCCCTTGAATAAGAAATGAAAATAAAAGCCAACAAAATCAAAGAACCGCGAAACAAGTTCGCGGTTCTTTATGTAAGGGGTTTGGGGGTTTGGGTAACTTACGTTATTATAGTAACCGTTTTTAAAAAAAATAAACATAAAATCAAAAAAGATTTTTTAAATATTGAAAAAAGTTATTTTTAGTTTGATTTGGGCATGCAGTAATGGACAGAGGAACTATAAAATGATATTATTATTTAGAACAGATTTATCTCAATTGTGGTTAATTTTCTAAATTACATATAATATTACCTGAGATCTATATTTGTTTATGAAAAAATATGGCATAGGAGGAATAGTATGAAACAAGTGGAAATGAAGAGTGTAAACACCATTCGTATACTTTCAGCGGAAATGGTAGAAAAGGCAAAATCTGGGCATCCTGGAAAGCCTATGGGAGCAGCTCCAATGGCTTATGCACTCTGGGCAAGACAGATGAAGCATAATCCAACCAATCCCAATTGGGTAGATCGGGATCGTTTTATTCTCTCGGCTGGTCATGCCTCTGCTTTACTTTATTCACTGCTTCACCTGTTTGGATATGACTTACCGATGGAAGAGATAAAACAGTTTAGACAATGGGGCAGCAAAACTCCAGGTCATCCTGAATATGGCCATACAGTGGGAGTTGAAACTACAACAGGTCCCCTGGGACAGGGCTTTGCCACCGCTGTTGGTATGGCTCTGGCAGAAGCACATCTTGCAGCTAAATTCAACAAACCCGGTTATGATGTTGTAGATCATTATACTTATGTACTTGCCGGTGACGGATGCATGATGGAAGGTATAACTGCTGAGGCAGCCTCCTTGGCAGGAACCTTAGAGTTGGATAAGCTCATAGTCTTGTATGACTCCAATTCCATCACTATTGAAGGGGAAACCAATATAGCCTTTAGGGAAGATGTAGGCAAACGTTTTGAAGCCCATGGATGGCAGGTCCTTAAAGTAGAGGATGGTAATGATATAGATGCTATTAGTAATGCCATTGAAGAGGCAAAAGCTGAAAAGAAGAAACCTTCCTTGATCGTAATAACCACCGAGATTGGTTATGGTGCACCTGCAAAACAGGGGAAAGCCTCTGCTCATGGTGAGCCACTGGGAGAAGAAAATCTAAAGGCTGCCAAGGAGTTTTTGGGATGGGACTATGAAGAGGAATTCTTTGTGCCTCAGGAAGTTAGAGAACATATGGATTCATTAAAGGAGAAAGGTATCCAGGCTGAAAAAGCATGGCAGGAGAAATGGGAAGCCTATGCCAAAGAATATCCTGATCTAGCTAAGGAATGGGAGCTATGGCATAGTGATGAACTACCAGTAGACCTCATAAACAATGAAGATTTCTGGAAGTTTGAGGGAGGAGACGCTACTCGCTCATCTTCTGGTAAAGTTATAAATCGTTTGGCTAAAGTGCTGCCCAATTTAATTGGTGGCTCTGCGGATTTAGCACCCTCCACAAAGACATTGATGGATGATAGGGGTAGTTTCTCAGCAGAAAACCGTACCGGATCTAATCTGCATTTTGGTGTTCGGGAACATGCTATGGCAGCCATGGCCAATGGAATGGCTCTCCATGGTGGACTAACACCCTATGTGTCTACATTCTTTGTATTCTCAGACTATATGAAACCAGCTATGAGGCTGTCTGCCTTAATGGGGTTGCCTGTAGTATATGTGCTAACCCATGACAGTATTGGTGTGGGAGAGGACGGGCCTACCCATGAGCCTATTGAGCATTTAGCTGCAGCTAGAAGTATTCCAAACTTTACCGTATTCCGTCCCGCAGATCCCAAAGAAACCGCTGCTGGATGGTATGCAGCCCTTACCCGAAAGAACAGTCCTACTGCTTTAGTACTTAGCCGTCAGAATCTGCCCCTCTATGAGGAGACAGGGAAAGAGGCATTAAAGGGTGCTTATATCCTGTTAGATTCAGAAAAGGAGACTCCAGATATTATACTCATGGCTTCAGGTTCAGAGGTTGAGCTGGTATATAAGGCACATGGTATACTAAAAGAAAAGGGTATTGATGCTAGAGTAGTTAGCATGCCTTCCTTTGAAATATTTGAGGAGCAGCCTGAGGAGTACAAGGAGAAGGTATTGCCTAAGGCAGTTAGAGCACGTTTAGCAGTAGAGGCAGCATCTTCCTTTGGATGGCATAAATATGTGGGTATTGACGGAGATACAATTACTATAGACCATTTTGGTGCATCTGCACCAGGAAAGGTTCTCTTTGAGAAGTTTGGCTTTACAGTAGAAAATGTTGTAGAAAAGGCTGAAAAGCTGGTAAGAAAATAAAGAGAAAGCTAAGCACTTTAGAAAGCAGTGGATTTTCCACTGCTTTCTATATTTTTGTTGATTTTCGTTATTTAATCATCATCTTCTAATATTTCCAGTTCCAGGGTATCAAAATCAATAGGCTCCATAAAATTATCCTGAGTCAGTACTATTCTTCTATAATCCTCATACTCCCTTTGATTTTTGGGAAACCACAGAGGACGCTGAAGATCAAACTCATAGCAGATCTCTTGGATACACATATGAAGGGCATCCTCTTCATTTAGGTCATCTTCTAAACACCTGGCCACTATATCTTTAACAATTTTATTATTTTTCCGGATTAATCCCCATACTCTAAGCATAGTATATTTCTCCTTTGTTGTATGTAAATATATTGCATTTATTGTTCACCATTATATCAAACAGAACGTGGCATGGAAAGATATAAATCTTGGTTTATACATGAAAGGAAGGGGAAATATACAAATAGAGTGGGAGGTATTGAGTTTGATAGGGAGTTTCATAGATTTCATAAAGACTATGTATTATCGCCTGCTAGATGACGATATTTTAGCCTTGGGTGCTCAGATGGCATATTATCTGATATTGTCATTTTTCCCTTTTTTAATATTTCTTATGGCATTAATAGGACATAGCCCCGTTTCCAGCCAACAGGTGCTGAGAGGCTTATTGGGTATCCTTCCTGAGCAGGCCTATAATTTAGTTAATGATACAGTTGTGGAGATAGTAGATAGGAAAACAGGCGGTCTGGCTCCTATAAGCGGAATTTTGGCCCTTTGGTTTGCCTCAAATGGAATAGGCTCCATAATAACAGGGCTTAACAAGGCCTATGATGAAAAAGAGAAAAGGCCATTTTGGATGGTAAAGCTCATTTCCATAATATTTACTTTACTTCTTTCTATTGTCATTATTTTTTCTTTCATTCTTCTTATATTTGGTGGAGTTATAAAAAAGCAGATTTTGGATGGGATGGAACTAGACCCTTTTTACCAAAATCTGTGGAACACAGGCCGTTATATCTTTATTTCTTCAGCTGTATTTCTGGTTTTCATAATCCTATATAGATTTATCCCCTCCAGGTGTATGAGATTGACAGAGGTAGTTCCTGGAGCTGTTTTTGCCACCCTGGGCTGGCTGTTAACCTCTCTAGGCTTTGCCTATTACGTGGATAATTTTTCCAACTACTCTAGGTTTTATGGGAGTATTGGTGGGGTGGTAATTTTACTTATATGGCTGTATTACAGTGCTGTTATTATCCTGCTTGGAGGAGAGCTAAACGCTGCTTTGGCCTATGAAAAGAAGCTGAATAATAAAAGGGAATCTAAATGATTAATTCGACAATAACTTGACAATTTTTCTGTGGGTCACTATAATAAGCATATTCGATTTAATTAATGGAGGTTTATTAGTTATGGGTATCAAGGTTGCCAAATTTGGGGGATCTTCCCTGGCAGATGTAGAACAGTTTAAAAAAGTACGTTCCATAGTTATGATGGATGAAGAGCGTAGATATATCGTTCCTTCTGCACCTGGGAAAAGGCACTCTAGTGATCATAAAATAACAGATCTTCTATATCTATGTCAGGAACACGCTCAAAAGGGTATTCCTTTTGGGGAGATTTTTGAACTTATATCTACTAGATATTTAGAAATTGTAGAGGGATTGGGATTATCCCTGGATCTTGTGCCTATCCTTGAAGATATTAGAGAGAAGATTTTGGGGGGCTATTCCGCTGAATACACAGCAAGCAGAGGCGAATATTTAAATGGCTTGATTCTGGCTGAATACTTAGACTATGAGTTTGTAGATCCAGCGGATATGATTTTCTTTACCCAGTCTGGGACCTATGATGCTCAGGCGACTGTACAGGCTGTTAGAGAGACGTTGAGAAAGGTGGAAAGAGCCGTTATTCCTGGCTTCTATGGTTCAAGGCCCGATGGAGGAATACAAACCTTCTCCAGAGGAGGGTCTGATATTACAGGAGCTATAATAGCTCAGGCAGTAAAGGCCGATTTATATGAGAATTGGACTGATGTTTCCGGATTTATGATGGCTGATCCCAGGATTGTCAAGAATCCTAAGCCAATTAAGGAAATAACCTATAAGGAGCTAAGGGAACTGGCCTATATGGGTGCAAACGTACTCCATGAGGAAGCAGTTTTCCCTGTTAGACAGGCTAATATTCCTATAAATATAAGAAACACCAATGATCCAGAAGCACCAGGAACCCTAATTGTACCCAACGGCGGTAACTACCGGGCTACAGGTATGATTACAGGAATAGCGGGTAAAAAAGGTTTTACCGTTATATCTATAGAAAAGGCTATGATGAACTCTGAGCTGGGATTTGGCCGCAAGCTTTTATCAATAATAGAGTCAAAAGGTATATCCTTCGAGCATATGCCTTCAGGCATTGACCATATTTCACTGGTAATTGCGGATAATCAACTGGATGGAAAGCTGGAGGATATAATTCAAGATATAGAGCAGCAGCTAAAGCCTGATACCGTAGATATAACTTCTAACATGGCCTTAATTGCTACAGTAGGCCATGGCATGGCCAATACCCCTGGAATTTCAGGTAGACTCTTTGGTGCTTTGGGTAAGGGAAATATCAATGTGAGAATGATTGCCCAGGGCTCTGGTGAGATGAATATTATAATAGGCGTAGAAAACGAAGACTTCGAGAGAGCAATAAAGGCTATATATTATGCTTTCGTAGATTAAGCAAAGTCTCCCTTATTAAAAGGAAGGGAGACTTTTTTGATGGGGTATTTTATTTATGGTATAGGTATAACATATATCTCACTATGCTATAATGGCTATTGATCCTTCACTTTTCAATAGCCATTATGTGTATGAACCAAGTTAGAATAAGGAGTTAAACTATGATCCGCTGGTCTCGTAGCAGGCCAGGATTTCACCAAAATACAGGGTGTGATAGTCTGGATACCATTTTTCATTGATGGCCCTATCCAGATTTTCTGGAATCATATCTTGTTTGTACACCACTTTGCATTCATAATGCAGAGTACATTCCTTGATGATGGGCGTCTGGATTTTTTGAGAAGGTACAGGAGTAAGGTTGCATTCCTTAAACTTATCATAATCACGTCCTGACCTGCTTCCACAGAAGGCCAGGGCCTTGCTTAAATCTTTCCTCATAGGGATGCTGACAGTAAATTCTCCAGTCTCTTCTAAGATGCCATGGGTAAATCTGGACTTTCTAACTGGAGCAATAAATATGGGTTTTCCCCAGTAGATATTGATCCCACCCCAGCCGATAACCATTGTATTAACTTTGTCATGGCCGGTGGTCAGAAAAATTCCTCCCCGCTTTAAGTGGTGGTCTACTTCCTTTAGGTATTGGTTATAAGGTACGTCTTTCATCTTTATTCCTCCATTTCTTTAATGATTTTGCCTATAATATTAAAGCCTTTTTCTATTTCTTTCAAGGTTGAACGGGCAAAGCCCAGGCGAAAAGTGTTTTTGCCCTTTTCGTCGGTGAAAAAAATATCTCCCGGCATAAAGATAAGATTTTCTTTGATACACCTGTTAAGGACCAGGCGTGCATCTATATTTTCATACAGTTCAACAAAAATATGAAGGCCGCCTTCGCCTAAGATCTTTTTGTGAGGTATATATTTTTTAGCGCAATCCAAGGCAAAATCATATTTCTCCCTATATATTCTTCGTGCTTTTTTTAGGTACTTTTCCAGATTGCCTGTTACCAGATATTCATAAAGGACAGCCTGATCTAAAAAAGAAGTATGTATATCCCGGCTGCGCTTAACGCTTTCCAGTTTTGAAATAAGGTCTTTATCTCCCAAAATCCATCCTATCCTAAGGCCGGGAAATAGGACTTTGGACAGACTGCCAATATAGAGGACGCTGTTTCCCCGACCGCACAGTGCTGCCAGAGGGGACAGATGGGCACCGGAGTATCTAAGCTCTTCATTGAAACCATCCTCAATAATAGGTACTTTATATCGGGCAAAGATCTTAATTACTTCCATTCTTTTTTCAGGGGACATGACGATCCCTGTGGGGTTATGATAAGAGGGAATGAGAAAACCCATGGATATAGGGTTATGGGACAAGGCTTCCTCCAGCTTACTTAAGCTTATACCGTCTTCTTCAATATCTACCCCTACTATGTTGAGATGGTGGAGTTTCATAATCTTTATAGCCGTGTTATGGGTGGGGTTTTCACAAAGGATATAGTCACCTGGACTGGTAAGGGAGGATAGTACTATATCAAAGCCTTCAGTAAATCCGTTAGTTATGAGTATATCCTTACCTTCCACATCCACTCCCTTATTATTCATATAATTTAAAAGGTATTCAATAAGGGGCTTGTATCCTTGTGCATATCCATAGTTGAGCAGTTTTTCACCTTCCAATGAGAAACGATTTAAAAAAGCTCTCTTAAAATCCTCCACATCAAAGAGTTTATCATCAGGCGCAATACTTTTAAAGGAGATCATTCCCTTTTTCCATTTAGATTCGTGTTTTACAATGTCCAGTTCATTGGCTAGTTGGGCGTATGAATTGAGTTTACAGTTCCAGTTATATTCCCATTCATTTTGATAGTCGATATTAATAGCAGATACAAAGGTTCCCTTACCTCTAAGGATCTCAATAAATCCTTCATCCTGTAAATATTCATAGGCTAGAATAACAGTGTTACGGCTTACCTTTAGGATACTACTAAGTTCCCTGGTGGAGGGAAGTTTTTGACCCTGACTTAACAAGCCCTGAAGGATCATTTGTTTTATGTAATCCCTTATCTGTAAGTATAGGGGCCTATCATCTGAAAAATTTATGTCTGTAAACATAAATGCTCCCTCCAAAGAGTATTTCCATATTATTATAAAGAAAAACTTTTTTCACAATTCAAGTATGGTATAATAAACCTATAATATAATGGTATCAGATTTTTATGGCTTGGTATAGTATAATTGCAGCCAAAATTATAAAAAAATGGGAGGATGGGCAATGACAGATCTTATCACTATAATAATAGCTATTCTGGCTATAGTATTGATTATGAAGATTGCAGCAAAGATCTTAAAGTTTATTCTGACCATAGCAGTAGTAATAGCAGCATTTTATATACTAACAAATTATGGATTCTTAAGTGGTTTATTATAACAAGATTTGAAAGGTAGTATTAGATGGATAAGGAAAGATTAAAAAAGCAAATTGAATTTATCATAGAAATAGATAAGCTTAAACAAATCTATAGGCAAACCTTGTTGATGGATGGATCAAGGCAGGAAAACGATGCAGAGCATTCATGGCATTTAGCATTGATGGCCATGGTTTTACATGAATATTCCCCAAAGAAGGATTTGAATATTACCAAAGTATTAAAGATGTTACTGATTCATGATCTGGTGGAAATCTACGCAGGTGATACCTTTTGCTATGACGAAGAAGCCAATTTGGACAAGGCTGAAAGGGAGCTTTTAGCAGCACGGCAGCTTTTTAGTATACTACCCCCAGACCAAAGTCAGGATTTTAGAGCCCTGTGGGATGAGTTTGAGGAAAGAAAAACCCAGGAAGCCCTTTTTGCTGCCTCTTTGGACCGGATACAGCCCCTTATATGCAACTATCTAACGAAAGGCCATACATGGGTTAAGTATGGAATAAAGAGTGATAAGGTTCTGGAACGCAACTTTATTGTAAAGGAAGGTGCGCCAGACTTATGGGAACTGGTAGAGGAAATGGTTGAGGATTCCATTAGAATGGGGATTTTAGAGAGAGATTAATTAAAGGGGAAGGTAGGATGGGTATGAAAGTTACAAGCTATGAAAAAAATATTCTTAGGGAATTGGCCAAAGAGTATGCTGAAGTTGCTGCCTTGGATATTCAGCAGGAGAATATCAAAAGAATGCGGGATAATAATGATTTGAAACCAGGGAGGCCTCCAGTATTAATAGATGAAGTACCCTGGCATGAAATGGATATAGACGGACAGCTAAAGAATCGATGTGAAAGCAGCCTTGCAAAGGAAATGGAAACTTTTTTTAGAAGGAAGCTTTTTCAGTGGAAATACTTCCCGGGTGATATGGTAGTAGAAAACTTTTATCCAATTTACAAGTCGGTTCATTCTACCGGATATGGGTTAGAAATAAAGGAAAATATAGCAGTAACCGATGAGGCCAACCATATAGTTTCTCATGAGTATCTGGATCAATTAAGTACTGAGGATGATTTGGAAAAGCTTAAATGCCCTGTCATAACCAATGATGAAGGCAAAGATAAGCGCAGGGTTGAATTGGCTCAGGAAATTCTAGGGGATATTTTACCTGTTAAGCTTCGTGGCTATTATATCTATCATGCACCCTGGGATGTTATTCCCAGGCTGCGGGGTGTATCTAATGTACTTTATGATATGGTAGACCGTCCGGAGTTTACCCATAAGATAATAAAGAAGTTTACCCAGATTCAGCTATCTGTTATGGAACAATATGAGGAATTAGGGCTTTTGGATTACGATATATCAGACCTTCATTGCACACCTCCCTATACTAGCCATCTGCCAGCCAAAGATTATGATGGAGGCAAAGTACGGCTTAAGGATATCTGGATTCGCAGCATGGCTCAAATGTTTTCAACCATTTCCCCAGAATTTCATGAGGAGTTTGATCTGGCATACAGCAAGCCCCTATTTGAAAAGTGTGGCCTGGTTTATTATGGCTGCTGCGAGCCTCTGGACAATAAGATAGATCTCCTTAAAAAAATTCCCAATATGCGGAAGATAGGAGTAAGCTCCTGGTCCAATATTGAAAGCTGTGCTGAGCAGATAGGAGAGGACTATGTATATGCCAGAAAACCCAATCCTGCTGCTGTAGCAGTTAAGACTGATCCAGAAGAGGTTCGAAAGGACATATCTAGAACCATTGAAGCCTGCATAAAAAATGGCTGTCCTTATGAGTTTGTCCTTAAGGATATTAGTACGGTATCCTACCGGCCGGAAAATTTGATCATTTGGGAACAAACTGTAAGGGAAACTATAGATTCCTATTATTAATAGAACAAAGGAGGATTCTCTGAAAATGAATCAAGCGCAAATAGAACGTATGTTAAAAAAGCTGGTCCGTATGGAAGAAACCCTTGAACCCTATATTTTCTCTACTATTGGTGAGGTAGAAGTAAAGCGATTTGAGACAGCAGAGCAGTATCATCAAATTCCACAGGATGACAGCCTTTTTGTGGATACAGCCATGGGCGATACCTGGGGAGGAGAGGGTGTATATTGCTGGTTTAAAGGAAAGGTCAGCCTTCCTGAAGAATATAGGGGGCAAAAAATCTACATAATGCCTAAAGTAGGTGGCTTTGAGGGAATGCTTTGGGTTAACGGAATTCCTGGAGGTATATTTACCAGCAAATATGCCACTACAGCTATAAGTGGAAACCACTACTGTAATATGCTAGTAGATAATTATAACCCTGATGAAGATATAGATATAGCTTTAGAATTTTATGCAGGGCATTACGTGATTGGGACCCAGCCATTTGAAACTGAGGTTAAATCGGATTTTCGCTATACCTTTGATGGTGTTTATATCTGTACAAAGAATCAGGATATTCTGGACTTTATCCTGGATTTAAGGGTCCTTAATCAACTGGTAGAAAAGATGGATCCATTAAGTTTCAGGCGTGCTGACATTATCAATTGCCTTATAGATGTTCACAAGACCGTTTACTATGCAGTAGAAGATGTAGAAGAGGAAGTCTGGCGTTCTGCATTAAAGAAAGCAAGGCAAATAATGAAACCTGTACTGGAGGCAAAGAATGCAGAATCTGCACCCATAGCTGGCATTATAGGGCATTCCCATATGGACACGGCCTGGCTATGGCATATTCCCGAAACTGTAAAAAAGTGTGCCAGAACCTATTCCAATGTTATAAGCCTAATGGACCAGTATCCTGAATATAGATTCATCCAAAGTTCGGCTTATCACGCAGAAATGATGCGCCGCCATTATCCCCAATTGTTTGAAATGATGCGAGAAAAGATTAGGGAAGGCCGCTATGAACCCAACGGAGGGGTATGGGTTGAATGTGACTGTAATATTACATCTGGGGAATCCATGATCCGACAGTTTCTCTGGGGTCAAAAATATACACAAAAACATTTTGGCTATACGTCCAACTGTTTTTGGCTGCCGGATACCTTCGGCTATAGTGCTGCCATACCCCAGATCATGAAAGGCTGCCGGGTGGATTATTTCCTCACAACAAAGATGTCCTGGAATGATACAAACAAGTTCCCCTTTGAAACCTTCTACTGGGAGGGAATAGATGGGACAAGGGTATTTGCCCATTTTAATACCATGCATTGCTGGCCCGATCCAAAGGCGCTGATTGAAAACCTGGAGGGCAGGGGAAGCAGCAATTATCTTCAGGATAAGCATGTATCCAGAAGACGTCTGGTGGCCTATGGCTTTGGTGACGGTGGTGGAGGTCCAGAGGCAAAGATGATAGAGATGGCCAGACGGGTAAGAGATCTGGACGGATGTCCCAGGGCTGAGCATGTAAATGTTGGCCAGTTTATGACCGAACTGGAAAAAGAATCGGTAAATCCTCCTGTATACAGGGGAGAACTTTATTTAGAGCTGCACCGAGGTACCCTCACCAATCAACATAGGATCAAGCGCAACAACCGTAAGGCTGAGCTGGCTTTGAGGGATTTAGAATTTTTAACGGTATTAAATGCAGTTTACAAAGATATTGTTGCAGAGGATACCCATATAAGACCCCTTATGGAGACCTTGCTGGTCAACCAGTTCCATGATATCCTACCAGGTACCTGTATAGCAAAAGCTCACGATCAGTCCTATCAGGAGATGGAAGAAGTGCTGGAAAAAGCCGATCAGCTCATTCAAGATGCCATCTGTGCAGAGCCCGAGGAAAACACCGTGACAGTTATAAATACTCTGGGCTTTGACAGGGACGAGGTAGTTTATGTAAAAGATTTTGAGGGTAAGGTTCCTGTAGACAAGGAATTAATTGCCCAGCCTATTCAGGATATACATGGGCAAGATATGCTTTGCATTGGCAATCTCCATCTTCCCTCAATGGGATCAAAGGTAATCCAGTTTAAAGAAAAGGATGGAGCAGCCGATAATGGGGATTCTGCCTTTGTATATGAAGATAATGTTTTAACTACTCCTTTTGCCAAGGTTACCTTTGCAGGGGATGGGACTATAGAATCCTTCATAGATACCCGTGTTAATAGGGAACTGCGAGGGAATGGGCTGCCTCTTAATACCTTCCTTATGGCAGAAGACGTTCCTACAGCATGGGATAGCTGGGATATAGATGCGGACAGCCAGCTGAAGTTTAAACCTTGTGCAGAGCTTGTGGAGCGTAAGGTAGTATCTGACGGAAAGGTACAATTTAGAATCCGCAGTACCTATAGGCTTTCAGACAAGTCTACCCTAAAGCAGGATATGATATTTTACTCCACAACACCAAGGGTGGATTTTGAAACAATTATAGACTGGAAGGATAAGCACCGTTTCCTCAAAGTGAGCTTTGATACAACCGTTAGAAGTAATTTTGCAAGGCATGAAATCCAGTTTGGCCACAGCTTAAAACCAACAACCCGTAATAACAGTATCGAGCAGGCCATGTTTGAAGTAGTCAACCATAAATTTACGGATCTTTCCGAAACCCGTTATGGAGTGGCCTTGCTTAATGACTGTAAATATGGTATTTCCGTAGAGGGCTCAGATATGCAGCTGTCTTTATTAAAGGGTGGATGCAGGCCAGATCCTAGAGGGGATGTAGGTGTACATGAATGCGTATATTCCTTCCTGCCCCATGTTGGAGGTTTTAGCGCTGAAAATGTTATATTACCGGCCTATAGCCTAAATGTTAAGCCAATTGTAAAACCAGGCAGGATACAAGTAGAGTCCTTTGCCAAAGTAGATAGCAGCAACATTATTATAGAAACAGTTAAATGCTGCGAGGAAAATGAGAAAGCTTTCATCATGAGGCTTTATGAAGCCGAAGGCACATATACCCATGCAAAAGTAACTTTGGACAGGGTGCCTGAATCTATTGAGATTACTAATATGTTGGAAGAAGTTCAAGAGGCAATGAACGCTGCCCAAACCTTTGAACTGGATTTTAGGCCCTTTGAAATTAAGACTATAAAGATTGGATATTAAAGATTAAAATCTGGGGAAATTTTTCCCCAGATTTTTAAATACATTACATTTATTAAACTAACTGGTTATTCTAGTTGGATGGTTATTAGTCACTTTGTATATAATGACTATTGATAAATGAACGGTCAATAGCCATTATGGTTCAGTTTACTTCATTCCAAACATTTCTTCCTTTAGGTCTAGATAATATAAGTAATACTCAGGCTTTACATTGGGAGGACAGCGGTGATCGCAGAAGGGAATATAGCCTCCTCTTTCTACCAAGGGCACAAGGCTTTCCAGATAGGCTTTTATGGCCTCCGGCCCTTTAGCCAGCTCAATTTTATCTACGCCACCCATTATCCTTAGCTGCTTGCCATACTCATTTAGTAACTCTGCCGGGTGTGCGCAGCTGTTAACCTCAAAGGGGAATAGGCAGTTGATGCCACCTTCTACCATATAAGGCAATATGGGCCTTACGTCTCCGTCACAATCTGTATACCAAAGCTCAATACCAGCCTGGTCCAGTTTCTTCCGAATTCGTTTGTATCTTGGCATAACCACATTTTTGAAAAAATCAACTGTCACAATGGGGCCGTTCTTAAAGCAAATGTCTTCCCAGCCTGATGCAAAATCAAAATCTATATGGGGCAGTACCTGGTCCAGAAAATCTTCTACTAGCTGGCAACAGGTCTCAACCATATCTTCCACCATGTCAGGATAATCAAAACAGGCGTAGGCCAGTCCTTCAAAGGTAAGCATATCCCGGATTTTTCCAATCATTGAACCACAGTTTACTCCTAAGGGATAATCTCTGTCAGTGGGATGAGCTTTTTTGATGGCCTCAATATCCACTTTCCGGGAGGGATGATCCCGGTTAAATCTTTCTTCCTTGCACCTCTTCCAGTCTTCAGGAGTAACTATACTGGCCTTTATGTAATGGGGAATAGTATCATGGCTGCTTTTAGGTACTTCAGCCAGTAGACCATCTTCATTGATCATTATATAGGTAGTTTCAGTTTCGTCCACTACTTTTGATTCAAAGGGAGGAGACATCCAAATATTCCCACTAACCACTTCTATTCTGTCAAAGTTAAAGAAAATATCGGCCTCCCAGTTATTGGTAATGCCATTTTCAACAAATATTGACCATTCCTTAAAATTTTCATCCCAATAGCCAAATTCCATATTAAAGCAACGATCAAAAGGTTTGTAATGCATCTGATTGTTAAAGCGTTCCCTATCGGTCATGGTGCCCTTCCATTTAGGTCTACAAGGCTTAATATCCATTTTATTAACTCCTTTCCCTATACAACTATACATAGCCTTAATATATTGTGTATATTAAGAAAAATATAACAATTATTATATCATTATACCATATGCTATTTCCTTGTCATCATATAATACATAATATTGATGAAAAAAATAAAGAAGGGATAACACCACTAAAATTTAGAAAATATTGCAGATAAAAAGGGAGCTGAAAGGTTATATAGTTTCCAGCTCCCATAGCATATTTACTTAGTCTAAAATAATCTCTTTACCCTCTTTTGCGGAATCATAAATTCCGTTTAGAATCTTTTGGATAATGACTCCATCATTTGCAGATGCCATAGGCTCTTCTCCTGTTTTTATACAATCTAAAAAGTGCCTGATTTCATTGGCGAAAGTATCCTGAGGCTCTATAACTGGAGAGGAATCCATGAGATAGCCTTGCTCTTCTCCATATATGGTAAAGGGATTGAGGCTGGCTCCAGCCTTGGTTCCAAAGATATCGCTGAATATTCCTGTATCCTTACCATTGATAGCCCAGCTTACATCAAAGCTCATAGAAGCGCCATTTTCAAATTTGATAAAGCCGGACGCTGAATCCTCTGTGTTAAACACCAGGTTATCTGTATCCAGTGCTTCCCAACGACTGACTCCTTTGGTTTTGTAGTCACCAATCTTGTCATAGGTGCAAGCTGTAACGCTTACAGGACGGGGTTTACCCATGAAATACCAGGTGAGATCGATGGCATGAACACCAATGTCTATAACAGGGCCTCCTCCGGATTTGGATAGATCAGTAAACCAGCCAAGGGGAGTTCCTCTTCTGCGCAGCCAACCGGCTTTGGCGTAATAGATCTCTCCCAGTTTTCCGCTATCGGCAATTTCTTTTATAACCTGGCTGTCTGCCCTAAAGCGGTTGGTAAAGCCCATCATAAATACTATATTATTCTTTTCCGCTGCTTCTTTCATGGCTTCGGCCTCTTCTACATTCATGGCCATGGGCTTTTCACATAAAACATGCTTACCTGCATTAGCAGCAGCAATAGCAGCCGATGCATGGGCATTATTCCATGTGCACACGCTAACGGCATCAACTTCATCAATGGCTACCAGTTCCTCTATGCTGCCTACAGCATATTGAATATTGTGTTTGGCTGCAACTTCTTTAGCCCTGTCCAGTTTTAGATCACAAACAGCGACGATTTCTGCATCACTCTGCTTTAAATAGGCAGGGATATGAGAATTTTGTGCAATGTTTCCGGCACCTATGATTCCAATACGAATTTTATTCATAGTTATTCCTCCTTGATTATATAATACTATTTAAGTATTCCAGACTTTTTTCAATACTTTCAAGTTGGGGCATTTCAAATTCTTCCTGTTCTACAATATACCATTTTGTACCCAGTTCTTTTGCCAAATTGATGATTTCTACAAAATCCATTATACCATTGCCAACCTCTGTACTTATTTTCTCATCCAGGCTCTTCATATCCTTTATATGAATGAGGGATGAGTGTTGCTTGGGGTATTTTTTCATAAAATCAACGGATTTAAGTCCGGCATACTCCACCCAGAAGGTATCAAGCTCCATATGAACTAGATCTGGTTGGGTATTGGAGAGAAGAATATCTAGGCCATATTCACCGTTGAATTTTTGGAATTCAACATCGTGATTATGGTAGCCAAACTGGATACCCTGGTCTTTGCACTTTTGTCCTATTTCATTGAACTTGTCGGCCAGTTTTAAATACGCATCATAGCTATCTCTCATATGTTCTGGTAAACCGGGACAAATTATGTACTGGTTCCCAATTTCCAGGTTATAATCAATGACCCTGTTTAATTCTTCTTCAAGGGCGTCAATTCCAGTGTGGCTTCCACAAGGGACAATTCCTAAATCATCTAAAACTTTTTTTAACTCTGAAGCGGGAGCACCAAAAAAACCTGCAAATTCAACGCCCTGGTAACCAATCTTGGCTACCTTTTCCAAGCTGCCAAAGAAGTCTTTTTCTGTAAGTTCTTTTATAGAATAAAGCTGTAAACCTATTTTGGCCATGAGAATGCACCCTCCTTGTAATAATCTTAAATATATATTACCATATCAACATTTTTCAGTATATAATGTAAATATATAAAAATTGTACGAATTTGTCATGGAGGTATATTCATTTATGCAAAAACCTTACTTTGAAGAGATAAAAATAGGCTGGGGAGATGCACAGTATCCCTTTGACTGTCAGATTTCCGATAATAGAAAGAAGGATTTTATAATCGATCCCCATTGGCATTACTACATTGAAATACTATATTTTTTGTCAGGACAAGCCAAGGTGTTGCTGGGAGGAGAGTGGTTCGCAGCCAATAAGGGTGATATGGTATTTATAAATGCCTGCGAGGTCCACTCCATTATTGCAGAGAAGGATATAGACACTAGATACATTGTGTTAAAGTTTGATCCCGAGATACTAAATATGTCCAAATCCGTATTCGAGATGAAGTATATTCTTCCCCTGACCCTTGGCAATATATCCTATCAGAAATTATTTAAAGCAAAGGAACTGGATTTTACTGTAATACCAAGATTGATGAAAGATACTTATAGGGAGTTTCAGAATAAAAACTATGGCTTTGAACTGGCGGTACAGACCGGGATCTGTAATATATTTCTCTGGGTTATCAGGTACTGGGAGCAAAAGAATGTTGTCCTGGGAACGGGTACGGTGCTAAAGGAAATAGATATACAAAGGTTTGGAAGACTCTTTGACTATGTAGATCAAAATTATACTCAAGAGATTTCTGCTAAAAAGGCAGCCCAGATATGCAACATGAGTTATAGTTATTTTTCAAGAAAGTTTAAGCAGGTTATGGGCAAAACTTTTATAGAGTATCTAAACCATGTAAGAATCCGTGAAGGGGAAAAGTTGCTTTTAGGTAGCGATATGAATATAACACAGATAGCCATGGCCGTAGGCTTTACCAGTTCCAGCTACTTTATCAAGCAGTTCAAACGGATAAAAGGTGTGTCTCCAAAAAAGTATAGGATAAAGGGATACAAATAATTATTAAAGGTTTAGATTATTTTTTAAAGAAGTGGGATACATTTACAGTTGATAGGATTGTGTTGTATAATTAAGGTCATGTGACACAATACATAATATCATTTTATAATACCATTAGGAAGGAGCAAGACAAATGGACATACTATGGAAAACACCTGCAATAATGCTTGCTATATCCCTTATACTGGGTACGGTTTTCTTTGCCGGATGTGGTAAGAAGGAATACCCCATAGTAACACTGACAATAGAAGGCAAGGGGGATATAGTAATTGAGCTTTATCCTGACAAGGCACCTGAGACAGTTGCAAATTTTATATCTCTGGTAGAAGAAGGTTTCTATGATGGCCTAACCTTCCACCGGATTATTTCAGGATTTATGATACAGGGTGGTGATCCTGAAGGAACTGGAAGAGGTGGACCTGGTTATACCATAAAGGGAGAGTTTGCCAGCAATGGTTTTACCCAGAATGATTTGAAACATAAGCGTGGTATAATTTCCATGGCCAGATCCCAGCATCCTGACTCTGCCGGAAGCCAGTTTTTCATCATGCATGAAGATGCTCCTCATTTAGACGGAGATTATGCAGCTTTTGGTAAGGTCATTAAGGGAATGGATGTGGTGGATGAGATCGCTGAAACGCCCACTGATGCAAATGACTATCCTCTTGAACCTCAGGTTATAGAAAAAGCCACAGTGCAGATTCCCGAGGGATACAAAAAGCCTGAATAGAACGAGTAAAATATAAAGGCCGCTATCTGATTGACAAAGGTCAGTTCATCTAGCGGCCTTCTATAATTCAGCCAGAAAACTTGTACAATTTGGCGAAACTCCTTTCTTAAGTAATCATACCTATTGTTTTCTGTGACAGTGATAAATATACAGGCTAAGATTGTACTAAGCTTTTATGCTTCTTAAAATCCAATAGCCACCTTTTTTATTGATAACTTCACAATTACCATAGATCTGAATTAGTTTATCCATAGCTGATTTTGCACCCTGCTTTTTTTGAATGACCAGATAAAGGGCACCACCCTCCTCTAGAAAATCAATACTGCGCTCAAATAAAGGATATATTACCTTTTTGCCTGCACGTATTGGAGGGTTGCTGACTATGGCATTATAAAGTCCTTCAACTTTTTCAAAGCCATCACTTTGGAATACAGCAGCGTTTTGTACATTGTTTTGCTGGATATTTTGATTTGACAGCTCTACAGCTCTCTGATTTATATCCACCATGGTTATTTGGGCGTCCGGATTAAGTTTAGCCAGGCTAATACCTATGGGGCCATAACCGCAACCTAAATCTAAAACCTTACCATGAAGGGATGGAAGGGTTCTGATAAGTATATCAGTTCCATAGTCAACCTTATTCTTGGAAAAGACTCCAGTATCTGTGGTAAAGTTTAACTCCAGATCCTCCAGGTTATATTTTATGTTTAATATGCGGTGTTCGGATTTTGGGTTTTCACTAAAATAATGTTCCATTTTTCCTCCCTTATCATATCATGATCATATATAGTTATAGAATATTCTGAGTATAAATTATTCTCTTGTGCTTATTCCATAAATAGGTTAAGCTCCTCCTGGGTTAGCTCCCGTACCTGACCCGGCATGAGGTTTTGGTCTAAACATAGATTGCCCATGCTAATCCGTTTTAAGTATACTACCTTTTTATCAACAGCTTCAAACATGCGTTTAACCTGATGATATTTTCCTTCAAATATGGTGACATGAACCTGGGATCGATCACAGCTTTTTAAGATGGTTAGTTGTGCAGGAAGGGTAGTGAAATCTTCATCAAGTTTTATACCTCGCTGAAAGGCCTGGATATCTTCAAAGGTTACTTTGCCCTCTATGACAGCATAATAGGTTTTTGGCACTCTTTTTTTAGGAGACAGAATTCTATGGGCAAGCTTGCCATCGTTGGTTAGAATCAGTAAACCTTCCGTATCCTTGTCCAGCCTTCCCACAGGGAAAAGACTAAGGTGCTGGTATTGTGGCGGCAGAAGATCCACAACGGTTTGGTGAAGGTTATCTCTTGTTGCAGATATTACTCCAGCAGGCTTGTTTAGCATTAGGTAATAAAATTTTTTATATACTACTGGCTGATTGTCTACCATAACCTTGGTTTTAGATGGATCTATTATAAATCCCGGGTCTTTAACTATCTTGTCATCTACTAAAACCCTTTGGGCTTTTATTATAGCTTTTACTTCCTTTCGAGAGCCTATCCCAGAATTGGACAAAAAGCGGTCTAAACGCATGTTTTTCAAAATAGTCATCCTCCATTATAAAGTTTAAATGATCTAGGTAATTAATACATGACACTATTCAACATCTGTCTTAATATATACAAAATCTGTTATTGACCGTTCACTTAACCATAGCACACCAATAAGAGAACAGCAAACTTTAACATTATTGTATTGCAGATCTTGCAACCTTGTCTAGTAAAATTATTATTTCACAAATTATTTATAGCTTTCATATCCTGTTATTAGGAAGTAATGAAGGAGGGTAGTTTATGCCTGGCTTAGATGTATTAGGTGGAAGATTTCGCGATGAAAAAGATGAAAGCTTGCTTTTCTTTTTCCTACTATTGGTAATAATTTTCTGTAACTGCGGATTATTTGACGATGGAGACGAGTTGTTATTCTTCTTCCTGTTATTAGTTCTCTTATTTGGAGGAGGTTCTTTCTTCCGGGGCTTTGGTGTTCAGAGCAAGGAAGATTAAACTTTTGTAAGGTTCATAGAAGGCAAGGGAAAAGGCCATAGATTTGAAATTATAATATCTTATCTATGGCCTTTTTTAGCATTGATTTTTAAAGGGCACTATGTTCGGTACGGGCAATGATTTCATCCTGGAGAGCATCGGTTAGGTTACAGAAATAATCGCTATAGCCGGCTACTCTCACTATCAAGTCCCTGTATTGATCGGGATTTTTCTTTGCAGCTCTTAGAGTATTTGAATCAATGACATTGAATTGAATATGATGGCCGTCCATTCTAAAGTAGGTGCGAATTAAATGGACTAGTTTTTCAAGGCCTTCCTCACCCTCCAGTACCTGAGGCGAAAGCTTCATGTTAAGGAGAGTTCCACCGGTCTTTAAGTGATCCATCTTTGATGCAGATTTAATAACAGCGGTGGGACCTTGGCGGTCAGCACCCTGAACCGGAGAAATTCCTTCAGATAGGGGTTGGCCTGCTTTGCGACCATCGGGAGTAGCTCCTATTACTGAGCCGAAATATACATGGCAGGTAGTAGGCAGCATATTAATTCTGTAGACACCGCCTTTAGTGTTTTTCCTGCCTTCTACTAATTCCCTATAGGTTTCAAAGGCTTCCATCATTACTTGGTCAGCTCTATCGTCATCATTCCCATAGCGGGGAGTTCTATTAAGAACTAGGTGCCTGATTCTTTCATGGCCGGCAAAATCCTCTTTCAAAGCCTTTAACATTTCCTCCATGGTTATGGTTTTATCCACAAACACATGATGTTTGATAGATGATAAGCTATCGGTCAGGCTTCCTATTCCTACTCCCTGTATATAGGTAGTATTGTACCTGGCACCACCTGCATTATAGTCCTTCCCTTTCTGTATGCAGTCGCTGATAATTATGGAGAGGAAAGGTGCGGGCATATAGGTAGCATATAATCTTTCTATAATGTTGTTACCTTTTATTTTAATGTCTATAAAATATGCTAATTGTTTTTTAAAAGCTTCAAATAATTCTTCATAGCTGTTAAAGGATGTTGGATGGCCTGTTTCCAGACCTAACTTTCGTCCTGTCCTAGGATCTATACCATTGTTCAGGGTTATCTCCAGGATCTTAACCAGATTCAGATAGCCAGTAAGAATGTAGCTCTCCTTACCAAAAGCACCAGTTTCTACACACCCGCTGGTTCCGCCGCAGCGGGCATCTAAAAGGGATTTGCCCTGTCTAAGGAGCTGTTCAACTACCCCATCGGCATTAAAGACAGAAGGCTGGCCCCAACCCTTGCGGATGACTTCACCTGCTTTTTTAATAAAGTGGTCAGGGTTTTTTCTGCTTACCTGAATATTGGAACTAGGCTGGAGAAGCCTCATTTCATCTACTACTTCTAAGAGAAGATAAGTTACATCATTAACTCCATCAGTACCATCGGGTTTTAGTCCGCCAATGTTGATATTGGCAAAGTCTGTGTAAGTTCCACTTTCAGCCAGAGTTATACCTACTTTTGGAGGTGCGGGCTGATTATTAAACTTGACCCAGAAGCATTGCAACAGTTCTTTTGCTTGTTCCCGAGTCAGAATTCCTTCCTCTATATCCTTTTTATAGAAAGGATACAGGTGCTGATCCAATCTGCCGGGATTGAAGGAGTCCCAGGTGTTAAGCTCTGTAACAACTCCCAGATGGACATACCAATATGTTTGTAGTGCCTCCCAGAAAGTACGGGGTTTATGGGCAGGTACCCGGAAAGAAATTTCAGCTATTTTTTCCAGCTTCCTTTTACGATTAGGATCTGTTTCCTTGCTTGCCAGCTCTAGTGCCATTTCAGCGTGTCGCCTGGCAAAGGCAACAATAGCATCTACACAGATAGCCATAGCTTTTAACTGTTCCTGTTTATAATAGGCCTCTTCATCCTCAAAAAAGTCCAGCTTAGCCATTGATTCTTCTATTTCACGTTTAAAGTCTAAAAATCCTTTTTTATATATCTTATCATCAGCCACTGTATGCCCCGGAGCCCGCTGTTCCATAAATTCGGTAAAGATACCTGCTTCATAGCATTCTTTCCATTCCGGACTCATGGCCTGGAACAGTCTGTCTCTTATGGATTTACCTTTCCAGTAGGGAATAATTTCATTTTTTTGAATCTCTCTGGCCTCTTCTGAAACACAAAAAGAGATTTTTTCCCTGTTATGAATCACTTCAAAATCTTCTAAAGTATGACAGCAAAGCTCAGGATAGGTGGGTGCCTGTTGTGGTGCTGGTCCTCTTTCGCCTACAATGAGTTCGCCTTCCCCTATATAGATGGTCTTATTCTCCATTATATGCTTGAAAGCAAGTGCCCTCAAAACAGGTGTAGAAACGGTACCGGCGTAGCGCTTGTAGGCTTGGGTTAAAAGCCTGGCTCGTTCTATGGACAGGCTGGGCGGAGTATTAAGGCTTTGTTCTCTTAATCTCTTGACCCTTTCAGTCAATTCAATTCAACCTCCTTTTTTTACAGATAGTCCAAAATTGGCCATAAGGGCTTGGATATTCTGTATATTCCTGTCATCAGGGGTGCTTAGATTATCCAGTAAATACTTCTTGCCCATACGCTGATATTTTGCTATGCCAATATTATGATATGGCAGCAGGTCAACCTCTTTAATCCCCAGTGACGCAACAAATTTGCCTGTTTGGAATAAATTATGGTAATCATCATTTATGCCAGGGATGATAGGAATTCTAATGATTATATTAGGATGAACAAGGGATAGTTTCTTTAGATTACCAAGGATGAGTTTGTTGGATACTCCGGTATATTTTTTATGAGCCTCATCATCCATTAGCTTAATATCAAATAAAAATAAGTCCACATATTTTTGTATCCTTAACAGGCTTTCCCAGTGAACATATCCACAGGTATCTACAACAGTGTGTATGCTTTGTGATTTGCACTCCTTTAAGATTTCCAAAGCAAATTCCGACTGCAGGAGAGGTTCTCCCCCAGACAGGGTAATACCACCTTCCGACTGATCATAAAAGAGTATATCCTTTTTTATTTCCTCCATTACTTCGGAAACCGTCATTTTTTTGCCTATCCATTCTATGGCATCCACAAAGCATACCTGCTGGCATTTGCCGCATTCTATACATAGCTTATCATTTCTAATAATGCCGGTTTCTCTTAGAGAAAGTGCGTTAACAGGACAATTAAAAGTACAGGCAGCACATCCTATACACCTGTCTTTCCAGTATTGAAACTCTATTTTTGTTTTTTGGCTTTCAGGGTTATGGCACCACCAACAGCGCAGGGGACAGCCTTTGAAGAATAATGTAGTCCGTATACCCGGGCCATCGTGTAAGGAATAGCGTTGAATGTTAAAAATAAGCCCTTTTGTCATATATTCCACCTTATATATCTATTATAAGCATATTGGTATATAAATTATAAATATTTTGTAAGTTAAAACAAGGAGATGATATATGATAAGTATAGTTTATAGCATACAAAAAATCAATTTTCATTTAAAGAGTCTATATAAATTAGAAGCCTATAAACCAGCTACATATGTCTGGTTTATAGGCATAATTTTAAAATATACTACCATCTTCCGCCTGAAGGTTCCGGGCAATAGCTATCTATGTTCAAGGCTCTCGCATAGACCAAACAGCCGCAATGTTTACAGGTGGTGTCATAGATTAGGGAAGGACAGGATTTACAGATCTTCAACCTGTTTTCATAAACTTCTTTGGATGCAGCCTTGTTTTCATCTATCAGAGTAGCTTTAAGTTTTTCATAAGTTTCATCTATCTTAACCCAGACAGAGGCAGAACAGCCTTTACAATCTGTCGTTTTATTCATGTGTAATTAACCCCTTCGGTTTTTTATTCCACAGCCAAAACTACTACAGATCTGGGTGGCAGATTGACAAAAAGTCTGTCTTGTTCAAGCTTGAAACCATTAAATGTTGTAGGCTGCACCTTTTCAGGTTCCTGGAAAGTATTGTGATCTCTCATATCATCCGAGGTTAAAATCCTTCCTGTTACTTTGCTGGCAACAGTTCCCCTAAGTTCAATATCAAGAGCTGCTGATCTTTCATGATGAACATTGCATAGGGAGATATGGATTAACCCATCCTTGTTTTTGGATGCAGAGCTGCTTATCTGAGGTATGGAACTATCTCCACTGTTGTAATCCTCACTATAAAGATCTATAGGCAGTAAAGTTGCATCCTGATGAACCTTGTACATTTCAAATACATGATAGGTGGGAGTTTTGAGCATTTTCTCCCCTTCAGTCAGTATTACTGCCTGAAGCACATTTATGGTTTGGGCAATATTAGCCATTTGCACCCTGTCTGCATGGTTGTTAAATATATTAAGGTTTATTCCGGCAACTAATGCGTCCCGCAAGGTGTTTTGCTGATATAAGAACCCTGGATTGGTACCTGGCTCTACATCATACCAGGTTCCCCATTCATCGACTATGAGTCCAACCCGCTTATCAGGATCATACTTATCCATAATAGTTGAATGTTTGGTTACCAGCTCTTCCATATACATGGTTTTCTTCATGGTAACAAACCAATCTTTTTCATCAAAATCCGTAGACGAACCTTTAGCTTGCCAGGTACCGGGAACTGTATAATAATGAAGGCTTAATCCATCCATCATATTGCCAGCTTCCCTCATTAATACCTCTGTCCAGTGGTAGTCATCGGTACTAGGTCCACAGGCAATTTTATAGATTCGATTTTCCCCGTAATTTCGTACATAGGTTTGATAACGGCGGTATTCATCAGCATAGTATTCAGCTCTCATATTGCCACCGCATCCCCAGTTTTCGTTACCCACTCCAAAAAAATTTAGGCGCCAGGGTTCTTCACGGCCGTTTTCTCTACGCCAATCCGCCATAGGAGAGGTTCCATCAAAGGTTATGTATTCAACCCATTCCTGCATTTCCTGGACAGTACCGCTTCCTACATTACCACAGATATAGGGTTCACACTCTAAAAGCTCGCACAATCTCATAAATTCATGGGTACCGAAGTGATTGTTTTCAACAACACCGCCCCAATGGGTATTGATCATCTTTTTTCGTTTTTCCCTGGGTCCTACTCCGTCTTTCCAGTGATATTCATCGGCGAAACAGCCACCTGGCCATCTTAGAACAGGTATGCCCATTTTCTTTAATGCTTCCAGAACATCATTGCGGATCCCATCGGTGTTAGGAATGGGAGAATCTTCACCTACCCAGATGCCCTCGTATATGCATCGCCCCAGATGCTCTGAAAAATGGCCGTAGATATTCCGGTTAACAGTGGTGCTGCCAAGATCCCCATTAATGACCAGCCTGTTTTTCATAAAGCAATACCCCCTTAATAAATTTATTAACAAGTAAGAAAGATGTTAATTTCATTATATTAGCATAAATTTGTAAAGTCAATAATATGGGCAGAATACAAGGCGCTTTTTCTATTTTCTTTACAAATTAATATAAGGGATTTATAATTTTATTAACACCTCTTATTGTGTTGACCAATTTTGCAGATAAAGGAGCTAGAAAAAGATGAAGATTAAGGCAAGTGAAGAATGGTTACCAGTTTATGAAGCCCTGGCCAGTAAAGTGAGACTTAGAATTATAGAAATTCTTGCCCAGGGACCGAAAAACATAAAGGAGTTGGCAAAGGCTCTGGAGCTTAGTAGTGCCATTATGACCATGCATGTGAGAAAACTAGAGAAGGCTGGAATTATCTCCAGCCAGAGGGTCAAAAGCAATGGTGGCATTCAAAAATTATGTAGTTTGGCTATAGATCGTTTAGAGATCCACTTTCCTAAAGAAATGGACAGGCAAAGAAAATATCATGAGATAGTAATACCTGTAGGTCACTATACGGATTTTCATATATTACCTACTTGTGGGCTGGCAACTCATGAAAAAATTATTGGGTACTTTGACGATCCAAGATACTTTCTTGATGTGGAGAGGGTAAATGCTAAAATTTTATGGTTTATGAAGGGCTATATAGAATATAGAATACCTAATTATCTAAGGTCCAATGAGGAACTTAAAGAGCTGGAGATAAGCATGGAGCTCGGTTCTGAAGCACCAGGGTATAATAACAACTGGCCATCCAGATTAAACTTTTATATAAATGGCAAGTATATAGGACAGTGGATGAGTCCTGGAGATTTTGGTGACAAAAGGGGAAGATTTACTCCCACCTGGTGGAGCAGTGATATAAATCAATACGGCTTACTTAAGGTGTTGAAGATAAATCACAAGGGGATCTGGATGGATGGAATAAAGCTATCAAATGTTACATTAAAAGATTTAGAAATAGATCATAAAAATTTAGATTTTAAGATTGAAGTATCAGAAAAAGAGGGAAAGCCTGGTGGATTGACCATATATGGCGCAGGGTTTGGCAACTATGATCAGGATATTATAGTTAGACTTTATTATCAGTGATATAATGGAGTAAATTTATATAAATATTAAAACTATTTCTTATTTGTTTATTAATTATAAACAAAATTTTAATATAAATGTAATAAACGATGAAAGGTATTAATTCGATGGGTTTTTACAATAAAGTCTAGCCATTTCATAGGTTTTTTACTTTTTTATACCGGCATAAATCATAGATTGAATTCTATTGACATAAATATAGAAATGGGATATAATTTTTAGGCAAGAGAGACATTATATATAAAATATGAATAATACCCTTGATTAATATTGAACAAACAACAATTCATTAGTTTATATAGATTGCTATAAATTGTATATATAAATTATAACATACTGACAACTTTGTTTTGACCATATGATCTACACATTATAATACCTAGATATAATTCCACCGATATATTGATAATTGATATAAATTAAATAGCTCAACTATAATAAGACAACCCAATGGAAAGAATGTAAAGCTGGTTATTACCGTTTTTGGATCTTGGAGGCTGAACATACAGCTTAAAAAGCTTATAATTACTTAATAGAGGTTTATTGTAAAAACACCTGAAAAGTATTTATGTATAGGGGTTTCTCGTGCTTACTTCATTTAGGTCTCTTCAACAGTTGTTTACGGAAACCAGTTGATCCATCATTAATTGATTCACTATATTATTAACTCCTATTAGTAATTTTCAAAAAATTTTAAAGTATTAACCTATGGCACTTCTATAGATGTCTTTGGTAAGTTGCTAGATTCAAATAGAAGGGCCAATGTTATATAAACAAAGGAATTATAAAAATTTATGTTGTATGTAAGACTCTAAAAAATTAGAGTCTTGCAATAAATAAAAAAAATAGGAGTGATGAGGGTTGAAAACAAAAAGAATTCTTTCGCTGGCGCTAATTCTTCTTCTAGTCTTTTCACTAGCGCTATCTGGCTGTGGCAGCAAAGATCAACCACCTGGCAATAACAGTGAACAGGTTGATAATGAAGACAATGCAGCCAATGATGTAGCAGACAATAATAGCCAAGATGATGAAGAACCAGCGGATACTCCAGATAATGAGGGAGACGCTGAACCAGCAATTACGGAGTATGGCGAAGCTCCAGATCTAAAAGAACTGGTAGATAAAGGTGAATTACCACCTGTAGAAGAAAGACTACCAGAAGAGCCTCTGATTTATGTTGCTGGTACTGAAGTGCCCCTAGAGGATATGCCAGAGCTTGAAATTGGTAAATATGGCGGTACTCTAAGGGTTATCAACCCTGGTAGCCCAGGCGGTGGAGAATGGTGGGCTATTAATAGGGAGCCATTGCTTAACCAACCTGGCTTTGGTGAACCAGGCGAGAAACCATTCGGAAACGTTTTAAAAGATTTTGACATGGTCGATGACGGTAAAACCTTTGTCTTCCACATGAGAAAAGGTTTGAAATGGTCTGACGGCGAACCAGTTACAACTGAAGACGTAAGATTCGCATTTGAAGATGTTCTACACAATGAAGAGCTTACTCCACAGTTCCCCAAATGGTTATCCAACCTTGATGGAACACCTTGTGAGCTCAACATTCTCGATGAGCATACCTTTGAAATTAAGTTTAAAGAATCCTATGCCTTGTTCCCCTATACCTTGAGTCTACACTGGCAAACCTGGGATTCTGGTCCAATAATTCAGCCTGCTCATTATATGAAGAAGTTCCACATTAACTATACTTCTCAGGAAGAGCTTAAGCCTTTACTAGAAGAAAACGGTCTGGAAGACAATGAATGGTACAGACTGTTCAGCTTGTATTCCTGGGCAGGAGGCGGCCTATCCGAAACAAAAATCGGATGTCCTACCTTGGCAGCTTACGTTCTGGAGGAAATGCCAGATGCTCAGACAGCTATCTTGAGAAGAAATCCATACTACTTCAAAGTTGACGCTGCAGGTAATCAGCTACCATATATAGATGAAATCAGAGCAAGCACTGTTGCATCTGTTGAAATGCTACCTATGGAGATAATGGGAGGTCAGGCAGACCTGGCTCGTCAAGCTATATCTGTAAAAGAGATAGCTCTGTATAAAGAGAATGAGGAAAAGGGTGGCTACACAGTAGGATTGTACAATTTCCACTGCCCCATTCCAATTACCTTTAACTACAGCAATCCAGAAAGAGAATGGACAGAAATTATAGAGAACAGACAATTCAGAGAAGCTTTGAACCTGGCTCTTGACAGGGATGAAATTATTGACGCAGTCTACAATGGATTAGCATCTCCATCAGACTTTACTCCTGGAGAACATAATCCAGACAAAGCAAATGAACTCCTTGACAGCATTGGCCTGGATCAAAGAGACTCTGAAGGCTGGAGACTACGCCCCGACGGCAAGAGGATGGAGCTGCTGATTGAAACCAGTGCACCATCAACTGACTTTATACCTATGATCGAAATAATCGTGGAAAACTGGAGAGACATAGGAATTTACACCACCATGAACCAGGTAGACGGTTCCTTGCTAGGCACAAGGCAACAAGCTGACGAAACACGAGTAGTTATATCATCCTGGATGGACCTACCAGTAGCACGATCCAATCCTTACATGATCGACTGGGTATTCTTAAATGATAGAGCAAAAGTATCCGAAGGATTCCGTAAATGGTATGTATCCTTTGGTCAAGAAGGAGTAGAACCACCAGATGATTTAAAACCTGCCTTTGATCTATATGACCAAGTTAGATCGAGTAAGACCTTCGACGAGGTTGGAACCAACCTACAAAAATGGGAGGAATTCATGGGTGAATCTCTATTCCTGATTATCCCAGTTGAAGACATTGCAATTCCTCTAATCTATAATAGCAAGATAAGGAATGTGCCAGAATCTGGAAACGGATATCAAATCATGGCAAACTTTGCAGCAGAAGTATTCTACTACGACGAATAGGACAAAAGTTGGCCCTGGATGGAGCTTGGCTCCATCCAGGGATTTAAGAAAGGGGATTAAAGGATGTTATCTTATATTGTTAAAAGGCTTTTGGGCATGATTCCTTTGATTTTAATTTTGGCAATTTTAGTATTTATTATCATCGAACTCCCTCCGGGAGATTTTTTAACAGTATACGTAGAAAAGCTCAAAGCTTCAGGTGTTATGATGGATGAAACGGCTATAGAAAGACTTTCCAGACAGTATGCGTTGGATAAGCCGGGATATATAAGATGCTATACTTGGCTTAAGAACATAATTACACGAGGCGATTTTGGACGATCTTTCCAATGGGATAAGCCGGTGCTTGATCTTATCAAAGAAAGGTTAGCCCTAAGTGTAGCTATTTCACTATTCTCGACTATTTTTGTTATGACCATAGGTTTTGCAATAGGTGTATTTTCTGCAGTAAGGCAGTATTCAGCTTTTGACTATATTTTTACCTTTGTTGGATTTATAGGTGTATCCATACCGGGATTCCTACTTGCTCTCTTGCTCATGTGGTTTCTTTATAGCAGGTTTGGTATATATATTAGCGGCCTTTTTTCGCCAGAGTTTGAAGATGCGCCATGGAGCTTTGCCAAGTTCTTGGATTTGCTCAAGCACATTTGGCTACCTGCTTTAGTAGTTGCTGTCTCAGGTATTGCTGGCAATATTCGTACTATGAGGGCCAACCTATTAGATGAATTAAAAAGGCCATATGTAATGGTAGCTAGATCCAAAGGTGTAGCAGAAAGAAAATTGTTATTCAAGTACCCCATTCGTGTAGCTGTTAGTCCTATGTTAAGTACTATAGGCTGGACACTACCATCATTATTCTCTGGTGAGGCCCTGGCATCTATTGTACTTAATTTACCTACTATCGGACCTATGCTAATGCAGGCGCTTATGGCACAGGATATGTATCTGGCCGGAAGTATTATTTTAATATTGGGATCTTTAACCCTGTTAGGAACCCTAATTTCAGATATATTACTGGCCTGGGCAGATCCTAGAATCAGATACGGCGAGTCAGGGAGGTAGATGATTGTGCAACTAATCAAGAATATTTTTTCTTTTCCTAAGAAGCAAAAGGAACCAAAGGACAATAGAACGAGAACGGAAGACGATCTTTATCTGGCATCACAGTGGCAGTTGATGTGGTGGAGGTTTAAGAAACATAAAATAGCCTATGCAAGCATGTTTGTACTCATTTTTTTCTACATTATAGTATTGTTGTGTGAATTTATAGCACCTTACGATCCATGGCAAAGGTTTGAGAAATATAAGAATGCTCCACCCATGTTAATTAGGATATATGATAAGGAGGAGGGCTTTCAAAAACCCTTCATATATAATATAAAGCAAGAGATGGACATGGAGACCTTTAGAAAAACCTTCGTAAATGACACAGGAACCAAGTACCCGGTACGTTTCTTTACAAGGGGACCCAAATATAAAATGTGGGGGCTTTTTGAAACCGATCTACACCTGTTTGGAGTGGAAGATAAGCCCATTTTCCTCTTTGGAACCGATGAGCTGGGCCGAGACCTGTTTACCAGGGTAATCTATGGAACACGAATATCATTGACAATAGGATTTATCGGCGTAGCCCTAAGCTTTATCCTGGGAACATTGCTGGGAGGAATTTCAGGATACTTTGGCGGAGTAGTTGATGAAATAATTCAACGTGCCATAGACTTTCTTGTTTCAATTCCCACAATACCCTTATGGATGGCATTATCGGCAGCCATACCCCAGGACTGGCCAGTTGTTAAAACCTACTTTGCTATTACCATAATTCTTTCCTTTGTAGGCTGGGGCGGACTTGCTCGTGTTGTCCGTGGTAAATTGTTGAGCTTAAGGGAAGAGGATTTTGTTATGGCAGCCAGACTAAGCGGTGCCAGTGAATTTAGGATTATAACCAAACACATGCTGCCATCATTTACCAGCCATTTGATAGCTTCTGTAACTTTATCAGTTCCCGGTATGATTCTAGGAGAAACGTCTCTAAGCTTTTTAGGATTAGGACTACGTCCTCCTGCCGTCAGCTGGGGTGTATTGCTGCAGGATGCCCAACAGGTTATCGCAGTAGCACATTATCCATGGAGGCTCATACCTGCTTTTTGCATAATTATAAGTGTGTTGGCCTTTAACTTCCTTGGTGATGGTCTACGAGACGCAGCAGATCCTTATTCATCATAATCCATACAGGCCTTTATTGAAAACAGGGGCATAGTGGTAGGAGAAAATCATTAGCGAAAGAGCGAGGTGTAGATATGACTAATCAAGGAGAAAACATTTTTTTGGAAGTAAAAAATCTTAAAACCCACTTTCACCTTGATGAAGGAACAGTTAAGGCTGTTGACGGGGTTAGTTTTAAAATGAAAAAAGGCAAGACCTTTGGCGTTGTAGGAGAATCAGGATGCGGTAAGAGTGTAACCGCCAGGTCCATCCTTAGATTAGAAGAGGTAACAGACGGCGAAATAATACTTCACAGGAATGGTGAAACCTTAGACCTGGCTAAAATGCCAGCCACGTCTGAAGAATTGAGAAAAATAAGAGGTAAAGAAATCTCTATGATATTCCAAGAGCCAATGACAGCATTCTCACCTGTGCATACCATTGGCAGTCAGATTGAAGAGGCCATACTACTACATCAGGATGTTGATCAGGAAGAAGCAAGGAAAATAGCTGCAGAAGGCCTCAGAAGAGTGGGAATACCCAAACCTGAAGAAAGGTTGGATTCCTATTCTTTTGAACTATCGGGAGGTATGCTGCAGCGTGCCATGATCTCCATGGCCATATCCTGCAACCCTAACCTTCTAATTGCCGACGAACCCACAACCGCGCTAGATGTTACTATACAGGCACAGATTCTAGATCTCTTATTGCAATTACAGGAAGAATTAGGAATGGCTATTATGCTAATAACCCACGACATGGGTGTAGTAGCTGAAATGGCCGATGAAGTTGCGGTTATGTATCTGGGCAAGATAGTGGAGCTGGCTCCAGTAGAAAAACTCTTCTATGATCCTAAACATCCTTATACAAGGGCATTGTTAAAATCCATACCTAAAGTAGGGGTAAAAGCCAACAGGCTAGAATCCATAGAAGGAATGGTACCAGACCCCTATAATCTGCCTAAAGGATGTAAATTCCACCCCAGATGCCCGTCATATATAGAAGGGGTATGCGATGCTGCTGAGCCATCAGAAGTGGAGATAGATTCAGAACACAGGGTAAGCTGTTTTTTATATGGAGGAAGATAAAATGGATAAAATGGATAGAGATATTTTGCTTCAAGTAAATGGGTTGAAAAAACATTTTCCTATCCAGAAAGGTTTTTTCAAGAGAACTGTTGGATGGGTAAAAGCAGTAGATGATGTTAATTTTTTTATAAAAAAGGGTGAAACACTGGGACTGGTTGGCGAATCAGGAAGTGGTAAAACCACTACTGGAAGAAGTATTATAAGAGCTATAGAACCTACAGATGGTGAAGTATATTTTAGATTAAACGGTGAAGTAGTAGAAGTATCATCACTGGAAAAAAATGAGTTGAAAGAATTTAGAAAACACATGCAGATTATATTCCAGGATCCATATTCTTCATTAAATCCTAGGATGACAGTAAAGGAAATAATTGGGGAACCCCTATTGGTCAACAATATTGCAAAAGGGTCAGAGTTGGAGGATAGGGTTGCAGAGCTGATGGAGGCTGTTGGACTAAGGCCGGAATACATGATAAGGTATCCCCACGCTTTTAGTGGAGGACAACGGCAAAGAATAGGTATTGCCAGATCTCTGGCGTTAAACCCTGAACTGGTAATATGTGACGAGCCGGTTTCTGCATTAGACGTATCCATTCAGGCCCAAACCCTAAACCTCTTAGAGGATTTGCAAGAGGACTTAGATCTGACCTATCTGTTTATTTCCCACGATCTAGGGGTAATTGAGCATATAAGTGACAGGGTAGCAGTTATGTATACGGGTAGATTGGTAGAACATGCCAAAACAGAAGAACTCTTTAAGAATCCAAAACACCCCTATACAGAAGCCTTGCTAGCTTCTATGCCTAAGCCAGACCCTAAATATAGAGGAGCCAAGAAGATAGTATTTGGTGAGGTAGCGGATCCTGCAAATCCACCTAGTGGATGTTACTTCCATCCAAGGTGTCCATATGCTCAGGATATATGCAAACAGGAATATCCTGAATTAAAGAATGTAGGAACAGAAGAAGAGCCTCATTTTGTAACCTGTCATTTCGCGGAAAAATTATCCCTGGCAGGAGTAGAATAAAATACAATTATGATTATAAGATTATAGAGGTTATGTTATCTGTGTTTGTCAGGTATAATAGGTACAGCACAGAATTAAGGTTATAAGCAGTGGGGAAAAATCTATAAGGATTTTACTCCACTGCTTTAATTAGACTGACCAATATAGGATATATAAAAATTTGATTTGAAACTTGGGGGTGTCAGGTCAGTGAAAGTAAAGAAAAGTGCCTTTACTTTTTTAATTTCTTATTTGCTTACAGCAATAACCGGTTTTTTAGGAGTTGTTATCTTATTTAGAATAAAAAGTCTTATTAGATTTTCTTTACTCCTGTATCATTCTAATTTTTGGTCATGGAGATTTATTGAGCTTGCCAGCTCCTTTGTACTAGGCTTTGTTTTACTTGGGCTTGTTATATATTCTCAGCATGCCTATGAGAAATCCTATGAAAAGAACCAGTTGCCAAGAAAATTTGTCTCAATAACCCTGATAGAGATGATCTTACTATTTATGTGCCAAGTGTTTGGAATGACTATAGGGATTATTGAATTAAATACGTTATCCATTACACAGGTTTTGGCAATGGCTGCCGTATGTGTAGCTTTAGTTGCCTTTTATGTAATGAAATATAAGCAAAAAAGTAAATCTTAATTAGAAATGCAGATGAGAAGTTTTGGTTCCCATCTGCATTTTGTTTTATTACTTAGCCTATAACAGAACTATTCAGATAAAATCCCTTGCGCCGACCATGGTATTGGTTGGATTTTCTGCATTTGCCTCCATAGACAATTCTAATAAAGCAATAAAAATATCCCTCTTTTTATTAGAATAACTAAATTTTGGTTATATTATAATTATATCATAAATTTCAGGAAAATGAAAAATTTTCTTGAAGTTTACTTTGATTTGTAATAATATTGATATATAATATTTTGATTGGAGAGCTTTACATGAATATGAAAATTGTTGCAGATAGCTGCTGCGATGTTAATCAGGAAATTAAAGAGAGAACAGGGGTAAAACTGGTACCTTTGACTATTGAGGTAAATGGAAAGAGATATAGGGATGATAGTAGTCTTGATATTAATGAATTAATTAGTGAGATGAAGAAATCCCATGAAGCGCCTAAGACCGCCTGCCCTTCTCCCCAGGATTTTATAGAGGAGTATAAAGGGGATGAAAGTGTCTTTGTAGTTACCATATCATCTAAACTAAGTGGTACCTATAGAAGTGCCATGCTGGCAAAGGAGATTTTTTTGGAAGAGATAGGTAACAAATTCATCCATGTCTTTGATTCTTTTAGCGGTTCCATAGGAGAAACTATGATTAGCTTAAAAATATCCGAATTGATTAACAAGGGCTTAAAGGAAATGGAGATCGTGGAAAAGGTAAACTCCTATATTAAAGAGATGAAAACCTTCTTTACTATTAAATCCCTTGACAATCTGGCTAAGGCTGGTAGGGTAAGCCATCTGGTTGCCAAGATATCTTCCGCATTGTCAGTTAGGCTTATAATGGCTGAAAAAGACGGGGAAATCCAGCTGCATGAGAAGGTTATAGGAGCCAAAAGAGTTTTTAAGAGGCTTGTAGATGTAATTGGGGAACAGGGTAGTAACCTGGAGGACAAAATATTGGGAATAGCACACTGCAACTGCCTGGATAAGGCTCTGGCCTTAAAAGAGGAAGTCTTAAAGCGATATAACTTTAAAGATGTAGTAATAGTAGGTACAGGAGGTATAAGCACCGTCTATGCAAACGAGGGTGGGCTGGTTATTGCCTTTTAGCAGTCCCATAACTGCAATACCATACAATACTGGGCAAACAAAAAAAGCACTGTTTAAACAGTGCTTTTTGACTTATTCCAACTTATACAGAAGGAACTACATTGACGGCTTGAGGACCACGGGGGCTTTGCTCGATTTCGAACTCTACGCTTTGGCCTTCTTCTAGTGTTTTGTATCCATCAACCTGAATGGCTGAAAAATGAACAAACACGTCACTGCCGTCTTCTCCTACGATAAAACCGTAGCCTTTTTCAGAGTTAAACCATTTTACAGTACCTTTCATGAAACATACACCTCCTTATGCACTTTATGTTCCATTTTGTTTCAATGCATATGAAAGTGTATGTTCACAACTTTCGGTAATGCATTTTAAAACTTAAAAAATGAACTAATGTTATTATATATTATATTTTAGAAAAGCACAAGTTATACATGGAAAAATTCATAAATTATTTCTTTATTTTTTTCTGGGCAATCTATGGTATAATATTGATGTAATAATCTTGTTAGAATATTATGGTTGGTAGGAATGCTTATGAAAGGGAGAAGAATACTTTTTTTTATTTGTACAGCTGTTTTTATATATTCACTGATAAATATATTTAACTATTATTATGAGGGTTATAAGAATAAAAAAACCTATCAGGAATTAGGCAACCTATTTCATACACAAGAGAATACACAAGAGCCTCAAAAAATGAAGAGTGCTGAATCAAAAGATGAAGATACAACTTCTAATAATGATAGTTTGACTTTGAGGGAAAGGTTCGAACCTTTATTGAAGATTAATCCGGAAGTGGTTGGATGGATTACGCTTCCCGGGACGGTTATTGACTATCCAGTTGTTCGGACTGATGATAATGAATATTACTTATCTCATGATATATATGGAAATGAATCCAAAAGAGGGGCTATTTTTATGGATTGCGGAAATAGTCCCAATGCAGATAATAGAAACACCATATTATATGGGCATAATATGCGGGACGGTTCTATGTTTAAAGATTTGACCAGGTATAAGAATGAGGATTTCTTTGAGGAAAATACTACTTTATGGTTTTATACTTTAAAGGAGATAACTCAATGGGAAATTTTCTCTGCTTATGTAACTAAATCAGAGTTTAATTATATAAAAAAGGATTTTATATCAGATGAAGACTACTTAAGCTTTATTACTGCTTTAAAGGATAAATCCATGCACCAAACAGAAATTGAATTAAATGCTGAAGATAGGATTATAACATTATCCACCTGCAGCTATGAATTTGATGATGCCAGGTTTGTAGTACATGCCAGAAGAATAAAATGATAGCAATATAATGGTAGATATAAAATAAATAAAAAAATATTAATGATACCAAAAATCATATTGATGGTTTAATCAATGATTAATGGTATAGCCCTTGGTGTTATTAGGAGGTAAACTTATGCTAAAAGTAGGCTTAATAGGTATTAATGGATTTGGAAAGATACATGTTGCCAATGTTCTAAAGCAGGCAGCAAAGGGTAAAGTTAAGTGTGTGGCCTTTGCTGATGTTAAAGTGGATAAAGAGGATAAAGATTATCAGGAACTGATTGCCCTGGGTGCCAGGCATTATACTGACTACAATGAAATGTTGGACAATCATAGGGATTTGGATTTTGTGACCATGGCTACCCCTATACATCTGCATACACCCATGGCTGTAAATGCCCTAAACAAAGGGTTTAATGTCTTTTTGGAAAAACCCCCGGCGGTGACAATACAGGACATAGATGAGATTATACAGGCTGCAGAAAGAAGCGGTAAGTTTTGTGAGGTGGATTTTCAAAATACTTCAGGAAAGGCCTTCAAAACTTTAATTGAAAAACTCAAAGCCGGAGTGCTGGGAGATATTGAAAAGGTGGTGGGTGTTGGCATATGGAAAAGGACACAGGACTACTATGAAAGAACCCCCTGGGCAGGCAAACTGATACATAATGGTAGCTATGTTCTGGATGGATCCATGAACAACCCCCTTGCTCATCTGTTAAACAATTGTTTGATAGCGGCAGGCAGAGGTGATACAAATGCGGCAATGCCCCAAACAGTACAGGCTGAACTTTACAAAGGTCATGAAATTGAAGGGGAAGATACCACTTGTGTCAGGATAAATACGGTTAATGATGTTGAGGTTTTGTTTTATACCACCTTATGCCATACTGGAAATGATACCCCGTATATTAAGGTGTATGGAAGCAAGGGTCAGGCATACTGGGACTACAACAATATTTTAGAAATTAAATTCAATGACGGAGACAAGGAGAGTTATCAATTTGAAGAGGAAGATCTCTTTGAAAAAATGCTTGTAAACTTTGTAAAAGTTTTGGAAGACAAAAAGGCAAAGCTAAACTCTTCCATCTCCAGCTGCAGAAGTTTTGTCTTGGCCTCTAATGGTGCCTTTGAATCCTGTGGCAAAACCATAAAGATTCCTCAAGACTACTTGATTATAAAACCTGAAGGGGATACTGTAGCCACATATATAAAGGATATAGAAAAAATTATAGAAAAGGCTGCAGAAGAAGGCAAAATGTTTTCTGAAATGTCTATTGAATGGGCTGTTCCCACTCAACCTTTTTCCATGGAAGACTATAGGAGTTTTGAGCTTTTCAAAGACAAGTTTTAGTAAGGGGGTTTATAAACCCCGTATTTTTTTGTACAATAATCAGACAATCTAGCTAAAAATAGTGTACAATAAGATATAATTATAATGGAGGTTCACAAGATTTATATGGTTAAGTGTTTGGATCAGCTAAAGAAAATAACTGGAAATGCTCTGGATGAAAGCCAGGTGAGAATGATGAATCCCCTGGTGCTGGCATATATAGGCGATACTATATACGATTTGCTGGTAAGAACCTATTTGATTCTCAACAATAGAGTAAGTGTTCATAACTTGCATAACCAAGCTGTAAATTTTGTTAAGGCAGGTGCCCAGGCTCATACCCTGGAAGAAATATTTGAAAAACTTACTGATGAAGAGAAAAATATTGTGCGCAGGGGCCGGAATGCCAAGTCAGGAACTGTACCAAAGAATGCGGATATAGGAGAATATAGATATGCAACAGGATTTGAGGCATTGCTAGGATATTTATATCTAACAGAGCAGGTAGATCGTCTAATGGAGATAGGACAGTGGATATTCGAAGAAAAATGACACTACTTAGATAAGGAAAATTGTGGGAGGTAAGTTTTCATGGGTGAGGTCGGTCTAAAAGTGAAATTATTAAGATATACACCAGAACCAGAAAAGGCTATAGCTATGGCGGCAAAACTTTGTTATTCAGCTGCGGATATAGATGAACTGGCTCAAGATATTGAAGAAAAGGATCAGGCTAACTTTTTGCAAAAGCTGATGGATATGGGCCATTTATCACCGGTGGAACACGCCAGCTTTATCTTTGGCGTGGAGGGTGTGTCTAGAAGTTTACTGGCACAAATCACCAGGCACCGTATCGCAAGTTTTAGCGTAAAATCTCAAAGATATGTCAGCCAAAAATCTCAAGGGGAAAGTACTTTTAATTATATTATTCCCCCCAGCATCAAGGAGCTGGGAGATGAATATATAGAGAAGTTTGATAAGCAGATGCAGCAGATTCAAAAATGGTATGATGATTGGATTGAGGTTTTGGGCAACCAGGGAGAAAAATCCAATGAAGATGCCCGTTTTGTACTGCCCAATGCAGCTGAAACAAAGTTTGTAGTTACTATGAATGCGCGAGAGCTTTTGCACTTTTTCAGCTTGCGATGCTGTAACCGTGCCCAGTGGGAGATTAGAATCTTAGCAACAGAGATGCTGCGTCAGGTTAAGGAAATAGCACCTAATTTATTTAAGAATGCAGGGCCGGGGTGTGTAAGGGGTAAATGCCCTGAAGGCAAAATGACCTGTGGAAAGGCCAATGAAGTTAGGGATAATTTCCTAAAAATGTGATAAGTCAAAAGGAGTAGATAACATATGAACAGTAATGGCAAAAAATCTAATAACGAAAACCAGATAGAGGGTAGAAATCCTGTGCTTGAGGTTTTTCGTTCAGGCAGAACAGTAGACAAACTCTTGATAGCCAAGGGCAGCAGAGAAGGGTCTATCCTTGAGATTATTCAAAAAGCTAAAGAGCAAGGTGTAGTTATTCAGGAAGTGGATAGAAGAAGACTGGACGAACTGTCCATGACTCGTGGTGCCCACCAGGGCGTAATAGCTTTTGTAACTCCTTACTCCTATGTAACGGTGGAAGATATTATAAATCGAGCAGCGGAAAAAGATGAACCACCTTTTGTAGTAGTTTTGGACGAGATAACTGATCCCCACAACCTGGGCTCTATAATCAGAACGGCAGAGAGCTGTGGCGCTCACGGGATAATTATTCCTAAAAGACGTTCTGCTGGTCTTACTCCAGCCGTAATAAAAGCATCAGCAGGTGCTGTTGAATTTATGCCCATAGCCAAGGTGACAAACATAGCCAATACCCTGGAAGATCTAAAAAAATATGGTCTATGGGTAGCTGGTGCCCATATGGATGGAGATCTATATACTTCCAAGGATTTAACAGGCCCTATAGCCTTGGTTATTGGCAGCGAAGGAAAGGGGCTGGGACGTCTGGTTAAAGCAAAATGTGATTTTCTAGTAAGGATACCTCAAAAGGGGAAAATATCGTCTTTGAACGCTTCGGTGGCAGCTGTAGTGCTAATGTATGAAATAGTCAGACAAAGGGATAGAGGGAAATAAACAGAATCCCAATAGAATCCCTCAGAATGGCAAAGATAGCTTGACTTGCTAGGATTATGTAATGTATAATTGATTTAGTGTATTACTGAAGGTCCTGATTATTCTTGACATTATGGTGGAGGGATACTGGTGGAGTTAGCTACTGCCAAAGAAAAAATAGCACACTACGATCAAATGCTGGACGAAGAAATAGTAGAATTAGCTTTAAACGGGGACTCATACGCATTGGAGTATTTACTCAATAAGTATAAGAATTTTGTGAGGGCTAAAGCGCGTTCATATTTTCTTATAGGAGCAGACCGCGAGGATATAGTACAGGAAGGTATGATTGGTTTATATAAGGCTATTAGGGATTTTAGACCTAACAAGCTTTCTTCCTTTAAAGCTTTTGCAGAACTATGTGTTACTCGCCAGATTATCACTGCCATTAAAACTGCCACTAGGCAAAAGCATATTCCCCTAAACTCATATGTTTCTCTTAATAAACCTATATATGACGAAGAATCTGACAGGACACTTTTGGATGTTATATCTGGTGTAATGGTGACTGATCCTGAGGAACTCATAATAAGACAAGAGGAGTTTAGTGATATAGAAAATGTTATCGAAGAACTCTTAAGTGATTTAGAGTGGGAAGTGCTAACATCCTATCTTCAAGGGAAAACATACCAGGAAATTGCTGCAGAATTGGACAGGCATGTTAAGTCCATTGATAATGCATTGCAGAGAGTAAAGCGCAAGGTAGAACGTTATCTGGAGGAGAGAGAATAATTAAAAAAAACAGTTGACAAAATTAAATTTAGCATGTAGAATATAATGTGTTCGTTACAGTTAATATTTGAACCCAAATTAAAAGCATGCTGATCTTTTCGTTACATTACAAACGAATCGACAACATGCGGGTGTAGTTCAATGGTAGAATACCAGCTTCCCAAGCTGGCTACGTGGGTTCGATTCCCATCACCCGCTCCATATTGATTTTACTTTTATAAGCCCATGTAGCTCAGCAGGTAGAGCGCCGCCATGGTAAGGCGGAGGTCACCGGTTCAAGTCCGGTCGTGGGCTCCATTGTTATATAATAAACAAAAATGAAACGCCTGGCCGTGTGTAGTTAGTTTTTACATAATAATGATTGTAGCCGGGTCACGAAGGAGGAAAAAAGGAAAATGGCTAAAGCGAAATTTGAAAGAACGAAACCTCACGTGAACATAGGAACAATAGGTCACGTTGATCATGGTAAGACAACATTAACAGCAGCTATTACCATGGTACTGTCCAAGAC
>JAAYGY010000042.1 GCA_012735575.1 Clostridiales bacterium | reverse complement strand
GAATTGGACTTGCTTAACAATGAACTTATTGAAATGGCAAGCCTTGTAGAAAAATCTATTGAAGATGCATCAAAAGCACTGATCTATAAGGATGTAGAATTAGCTAAGGAAGTAATAGAAGCTGATAAAGAGATCGACAATATGGAAAATAATATTGAAGCCAGATGTCTTAGATTGATTTTACAACAACATCCAGTGGCCAGGGATTTGAGATTAATATCATCTATTTTGAAAATGATTACAGATTTAGAGAGAATAGGGGATCAGGCACAAGATATTGGAGAAATTATTTTAACCTTATCTAACCAAACTCTCAAAAGAGATCTAGTTTATTTGCCCAAGATGGCCGAAGCAACTATAAAGATGGTTAAAGAAAGTATAGATGCTTTTGTAAATAGAGATATGGATCTAGCCAATCAAGTAATTGAGTATGATGATGTAGTTGATAATCTTTTCGTAACAATAAAGGATGAATTGATAGCTTTAATAAGAGATGATATGACCAGTGGAGAACAATCTATAGACTTATTAATGGTAGCCAAATACTTTGAGCGTATCGGAGACCATGCACAAAACATCGCTGAATGGGTAGTTTTTTCAATTACTGGTGAGCATGCAGGAGAGAGGAAGATACAGGATTAATACCATGTATAGGATTTATTGTGTAGAGGATGAGGAAAACATAAGAGAATTAATAGTTTATGCATTGAAATCCAACGGGTATGATGCTCTTGGGTTTGAAGATAGCAATGAGTTTGATAAAGCCTTGGAGTTTTCTATCCCAGATTTAGTATTGTTAGATATAATGTTGCCAGGTGAGGATGGACTTCAAATCCTGAAAAAAATGAGAAATAATCCTAAAACTAAGGATATTCCTATCATTATAATATCGGCAAAAACCTCCGAATTTGACAAGGTTAAGGGTTTGGATTTGGGGGCTGATGACTATATTACAAAGCCCTTTGGTGTTATGGAGCTTATCTCTCGAATAAAAGCCTTGTTAAGACGAACTGTTGCTATAACACGATCATCTGCAGAAATTAGTTTCAATGACATAGTTTTAGATTATGAAAAGAGAACAGTAAATGTAAAAGGCAAACCAGTCCAGTTAACCTACAAAGAGTTTGAACTTTTGTATTATTTATTGAGTAATCAGGGAATAGTCCTAACTCGTAATAATATCATGAATCATGTCTGGGGATATGATTTTGAAGGTGAAACCCGGACAGTGGATGTTCATATTAGGTCATTGCGGCAAAAACTAGGAGAGAGTGGCAAGATTATAAAAACAGTTAGGAATGTAGGCTATAAGGTAGGGGAGGATGTTTGAAGAAAAGAATCTATTTAAACATATCATTTCTGGCATCTTCAGCAGTTTTGTGTGTCAGTGTACTACTAGTTACAATCTTTTATAATTTTTATATTAATGAGCAGAAACGATCCATAAAGGACTATTCCCATATAATGGTCAATGTTTTAGAGACTATAGAACTTGAAAACTTCGAAAGCATAACCAATATAGGAAATTCTGGTTACAGGTTAACAATAGTGGAAACCAATGGCAAGGTTGTCTTTGATACTGCTACAGACCCTGAATATTTAGATAATCACATTGAAAGAGAAGAAATAATAGAGGCTTTAGAACAGGGTTATGGTGAATCTATCAGGTATTCAACCACTATAGAAAGAAATACATATTATTATGCCATCTTACTTCCTAATAATTTGATTTTGAGAATTTCCCGTGATATTGATACCATGATATCGGTATTTATAAGGATAATCCCTGGAATTTTTTTAATAATAGTTTCTATATTAATTATTTCTTTTATTATAGCACCGGCACTGACAAGAAAAATTCTCAAACCTTTAGAAGAAACTACATTAAATATAGAAGGTATAATAAGTGGGAAGGAATTACGAGAGGTAAATACCTATGATGAACTACTCCCCTTTATACAGGCTGTATCTAAACAGAACCAAGAAATAAAAAAATATATAAAAGCCCTAAAGGAAAGAGCTAATACCATGGAAGCTATTACATCTAATATGAATGAAGGCCTAATTATAGTAGATAAAAATAAAAATATATTATTGGCAAATCCAAGTAGTATAAGAATCCTTGGGGGTATTGAAAGATTATCCTATACTAATAACAGTTTTATAAGGTTATGCAGAAATATGGAAATAAATGAAGCACTCCATGATTGTATTAATTTAGTTGAAAGTAGAGATATTACCATAAATCTTTCTGACAAATATCTTAATATCTTAATTAATCCAATAATGGATGAAGGATCTATTCTAGGTGCACTTATTTTAGTAGTAGATTATACAGAAAAACATATGTTAGAAATGGCTAGAAGAGAATTTTCCAGCAATGTATCCCATGAACTAAAAACTCCTTTGACCATCATAAATGGCTATGCAGAAATGATCGAAACCGGTATGGTAAAACAGGATGATATAAAAAGATTTTCTAGAATTATAAGGGAGGAAGGAACAAGATTACTATATTTAATTGATTCTATTATGAAGCTTTCTAAAATAGAAGAAAAACAAGTAAAGGAATATTTCCCCATAGACGTGTATTCAATAGCAAAAGATACAGTAAATAAACTATCAATCGCAGCATTAGATAAGAATATTGATCTAAAGGTATCAGGGAATGAGGCCATAATAAACGGTAATCAAACAATGATTGAGGAGCTATTATATAACCTTATTGACAATGGAATCAAGTATACAAGGCCTTTTGGGAGAGTAAGTGTATCCATTGAAAAATATGAAGACTACTGTTATATAAAGGTTTCCGATACTGGTATAGGTATTCCAAAGAAGGATCAGGATAGGGTTTTTGAACGATTTTATACCGTAGATAAAAGTAGATCAAGAAAGACCCAGAGCACAGGTCTAGGTCTTTCTATAGTTAAGCATATAGTAGAATACCATAATGGTACTATAGAACTAAGAAGTGAAGAAAATAAAGGAACAGAGATAACAGTAATATTACCTAGTAACTTCTAAATCATATTTTCTTGATCATCTTTGTTGATAGCTTAATCTCTAGAATATAGAATAAGTTATAAACAGTATTGCTGCCAAAGATGAAACCAATGATACAACGGTTATTTGAGTATTGATAGACGGGCCTGCTGTATCTTTGAACGGATCACCTACCGTATCCCCTATAACAGCTGCCTTATGAGCATCTGAACCTTTACCTCCGCAATTGCCAGCTTCAATATATTTCTTTGCGTTATCCCATAGTCCTCCAGCATTGCTCATTAGCATAGCCAATAACAGTCCAGACAAAATATTACCAGACAAGAAACCACCAATGGCTTTAACTCCGCCGGTAAATCCTATAATAAGAGTGATTATAATAGAAGTAAGACCAGCGGGAATCAGCTCCTTAATAGCGCCAACTGTTGCTATATCAATACATTTTTCATATTCAGGCTGTACCCCTTCCTTACCTTCGCGAAGACCTTCAATAGTATCAAACTGACGATGAATCTCATCTACCATTATCTGTGAGTTTCTATTTACCCCCATCATTAACATAGCTGAGAACACTGCGGGGACCACTGTTCCTATCAAGGCACCAAACAGTACTAGGGGATCCATCAAGTCAAAAGCAACCAATTCACCAGTGTATTCAAATACAATTTCACGGAAAGCGGCAAGCAAAGCTATAACGGTAAGACCAGCAGCACCGATAGCAAACCCTTTGGTAATAGCTTTAGAGGTATTTCCTGCAGCATCTAGCTGATCAGTTATCTCCAGAACTTCATCTCCTAGACCGCACATTTCTGCTAATCCTCGTGCATTATCTACAATAGGGCCATATGCGTCGTTTGACATAATCATACCTACAATGGAGAGCATACCAATAGCTGCCATGGAAATCCCCATTACTGGATAACTTTCTCCAAGGGGTTCACATATTTTATAAGCAAGAAGTGAAGCTGCGCCTATTCCAGCAAGCGATGGTAAAGAACTAAGAAGACCATAAGATATACCTGACAGTATGGTAAAGGCAGGACCACTCTTACTAGCTTCAGCAACTTGCTTTACTGGTTTTTTATCGTCTCCGGTGAAATAATCACTAGTAAGCCCAATAATAACTCCAACAATCATTCCTACTAAGGTAGCGACCCATAAACGGAACTCTAGGTTAAATATTAAAGTTGCTGCTAAAGTTAAAATAGTGAAAATACCACAGGTGAGATAAGTACCCCTGTTTAGAGCTGCATTTGGATCACCGTTTTCTCCAACTTTTGAGAACAGGACACCGATAATTGATGCTAATAACCCGAGAGAGGCAAAGCAAAACAGCAGATCTATCTGTCCTAAAGGTAGTGCAATGACCATAGCCGCAGCAATAGCAGCTATATTAGAATCGAATAGATCAGCACCCATACCGGCAACATCGCCCACATTATCTCCAACATTATCTGCAATTACAGCGGGATTTCGAGGATCATCCTCTGGAATACCCAGCTCAACTTTTCCAATTAGGTCAGCTGCAATATCAGCAGTTTTTGTATATATACCGCCTCCAGCCTTAGCAAATAAGGCTAGTGAACTGGCTCCAAAGCTAAAAGCCAAGACAACATTGGGATCGCTTGTAACAAGATATAGTAAAGATGCACCAAATAGGGATGTACCTACAACCGCCATTCCCATAACAGCACCGCCGCGAAAACCAGCCATAAATGAAGGAGCTAAACCTTCACGGGCTGCTGAGGCAGCTTTGACGTTTGCTATAGTTGCAATACTTATACCAATATATCCAGCTAGGCCAGAAAATGCAGAGCCAAGGATATAAGCTATTACCATACCTAAATTAGTTAAAATGTTGCCCATCCAGAAAGGTTGAGGGAAGAATATAAGCAGTAAAATAGATACTACACCAACAAAAATAGCTAAAATACGATATTCACGAGATAAAAAGGTTATTGCACCTTTGCGAATTAGATTTCCAATATCAGATATTGAGCCTTCTGCAGTAGGCAATGATTTTACCCATTGATAAAAATATGCTGCTACACCAAAAGATACTAAAGAAACTATAACTCCAAATATAGCCCAAATCATACTCGATTCCTCCAATAACAAATATTATAACTAAGTACAAAAAACTTTTATACTTACATAAAAAGATATAAAATTATAGTCAAGTGGTGATGTATAGGAGGTCCGTTTCCACCAACAGAAAGGGCCATAACAGATATATTATTTCCTGTCATAGTTAAATAGAAAAAACAGCAAGTAAACAGAAAGGATGCATATATAAGTGTAGGGACATGCGTAAATAAATACCAAGTTGTTGATTTATGTCTATTCTGAATATGATTATATACTAGTTGAATTGGCTTAACACTATTAAAAATATTATGTATGGGGAGAGTAGAAATATCTATTTGAACAAGATCCCTATGAGCGCAACCATTGGTATCTCTAAAATTATCATGTATCAATGGAAGAATAGATGGGGAATAACTTTTTATATTTAAAAAAAATGAAATGGAAAAATATAAGAAGAGCAGAATAAGCATTAAAAAAAATATAGATGAGAGCAAGTATATATTTATATTGGGAGTATTCATGTTTCACCTCCACAACAACTATGCCTTTTATACCTATATAATATATTATCTATAATATTCAGTCAATATGCAATTTGCTTTATATTTACAATAATACATAAAATAGATATTTTTAGACAGAAATAGATTTGCCAATAAAACAATTATTTGCTAATATGAGAATAAATTATATATCGGTGAAATGGGAGGTTAAAATGAAAAAGATCGGTTTTATTGGTGTTGGTGTTATGGGAAAACCTATGGTGCTAAATCTCTTAAAAAAAGGATATGAAGTGCATATCTATACTCGTACAAAAAGCAAGGCATTGGAAGCTATTGATAAAGGTGCTATTTGGTGTGATTCCATCAAGGATTGTGTTAAAGATGTACAGGCTATCATAACAATAGTTGGTTTTCCAAAAGATGTGGAAGAAGTATATTTTGGAGATGAAGGTATTTTAAATCATGCAAAGCCTGGAAGCTATGTTATTGATATGACTACAACCAGTCCAAAGTTAAGCAAGAAGATATATCATGCAGCTTTGGATAAGGGAATTTTTGCATTGGATGCTCCAGTTTCTGGTGGTGATGTTGGTGCTAGAAAAGGTAGCCTGTCTATCATGGTAGGTGGAGATAAAGAAGCATTTGAAAGATGTTATCCTATATTCGAATCTTTAGGGACTAATATTATTTACGAAGGACCGGCAGGCTCTGGTCAGCACACAAAGATGGCAAATCAAATAGCAATCTCCGGCGTTATTGCAAGCGTATGTGAAGCAATTTCTTATGCAAAATCCGTTGGTTTGGATGTAAATAAAATGCTAGATAGCATTAGTACGGGTGCTGCAGGAAGTTGGCAAATGTCAAATATGGCCCCTCGTATTTTAAGGGGCGATCTAGAGCCTGGATTTTACATAAAGCATTTTATCAAAGACATGGCGATTGCCAAAGAAGAGGCACAGAGCGTCGATCTAGAACTACAGATATTGAATAAAGTTTTAGATATGTACAATGAATTAGCTGATCAGCAGTTAGAAGAGTTGGGCACCCAAGCTTTAATAAAATATTATGAAAGATAATCTTTTGAATTTTCCTTACAATCTTTGATTAGGTATCTCCTTTAAGGGTAAGAATATGTAAAAGCTAGATCTATATTGGATAACCGCTTTTTGTAGAAAGGAGATATATAGATGGAAAGAAGAGCAGGATTGGTGACCATGGGAGGTATGCCCATAACTCTATTAGGAAATGAGATAAAAGTTGGGGATGCTGCTCCAGAATTTACGGTTCTTACAGGAGATTTAAATCCTTATTCATTAAAAGATGCAGGTGATAAAGTAAAGATAATTAGTGTTGTACCTTCCCTGGATACAGGAGTATGCGAAATGCAAACCATAAGGTTTAATGAAGCAGCATCCGACCTTGGAGATGTTGTAATACTTACTATAAGCGTTGATTTACCTTTTGCGCAAAAGAGATTTTGTAGCAATAATGGAATAGATAAGGTGATTACATTATCTGATCACAGAGACCTCTCTTTTGGTATGAATTATGGATTTGTCATTGAGGAGCTAAGACTATTAAGTAGAGGCATTGTGGTTCTTGACAGAGATAACATTGTGAGGCATGTAGAATATGTAAAGGAAGTAAGAGAGCATCCTGATTATGATAGGGCCTTAGAGGCAGCAATAAGACTACTGTAGGATGAAAGATATAAACTTTATCCAATGTAAAAAAGGCTATGAACCAAAAGATTCATAGCCTTTATTACTCTTCTATGATTATATCATAGGTAATAGGAGTAACCTTTTTTAACATAGCACTAACTCCACAATATTTTTCTTGAGACAGGTTTACTGCTTTCTCTAAGCTTTTACGTGGTAGATTTTTACCTTTAAAAATATAGGTAAGATGTATATTTTCATAAACTCTTGGATGTTCCTCAGTATTGTCTGCTTCTACTTTTATAATACAATCGTCAAGCTGAACCTTCATTTTCTTAAGTATTGACATCACATCAATACCAGTACATCCAATGAGTCCGGCTAATAGCAGTTGTTTAGGTCTTGGTCCAAGGCCATTGCCACCTACTTCCTCTGAGGCATCGGTGATCAATTTGTGCCCATCCAGGTTCATTTCAAAGGCCATATTATCCTTTAGATTAGCATGTATTTTAGTCTTTGCCATTTGATACACTCCCTACAATTTTACTTTATAACATCATTATTATATCATTAACCTACTTTTTATAAAACTAAACCTAAGAATGTTCAAAGTTAAACCAGAGTTAGCTACCAAAAGCTTGTTAAAATATATTAATGCATATGATATAATTATAAGAAGTTATAGAGAAAGATGACTAAAGGAGTTAATAGAATGAAAAGCAATAAGCCTCTTGATCTGGAACAAATTAAAAGGCTAAAAATTGAGTTTACTCGTTTCATGATGTCTTATAAGTTTGCTATTGATGAGGTAAAGACCAAAATAGATATTTTAAATCAAGAATTTAATTACATCCATGAGTACAATCCCATAGAGCACGTCAAATCCCGCCTTAAATCTCCTGAGAGTATTTTAAAGAAAATATATAGGAAAGGGTATGATCTCTCCCTATCTTCTATAAAAGAAAATATTCACGATATTGCCGGAATCCGAATTATATGCTCCTTTGTTTCAGATATATATAAGATAAGTGAAATGTTGGCTAAGCAGGAAGACATTCAAGTCATTATGTGCAAGGACTATATAAAAAATCCTAAGCCAAACGGTTACCGAAGTTTGCACTTAGTAGTAAAAGTCCCTGTATTTATGTCTGATAGAGTGGAAAATGTAAGCGTGGAGATTCAGATTCGCACCATTGCAATGGATTTTTGGGCTAGTCTGGAGCACAAGATTTATTACAAATATGATAGAGATGTGCCCGAAGAATTAATGAGACAGCTAAAGGGAGCCGCTGATGCCGCAGCAGAATTAGACAGGAAAATGGAAAATATTCATAAACAAGTCTTAGAGATTAAGAGTAATGATGACCAGGTTAATGACCTTTATGATTTGCTAATAAATGATGAAAGACTCCATGTACCAGATGCTATATTGAAACTATTCTTAATAAATGATAATATATGAGATACAATTTCAAAAATTCCCAGGAAAACATTGATTAGGAGGAAGTAAGTTGAGATCTACTACATACAAGAGCACATTATACGCATGCTATCTAGGTTATATAACACAGGCCATAGTAAATAATCTTGCACCATTACTCTTTGTTATATTTCATGATAATTTTGGTATTTCTTTTGAAAAGATTGGTCGGCTTATTTTAATAAATTTTACTACTCAAATTATAACAGATATATTAGCCATTAAGTATGTAGACAGGATAGGTTATAGAATTGCTGCGGTATTAGCACATTTTTTTGCTTTTTTGGGATTGGTAGGTTTAGGTGTTTTACCCATATTATTTCCAAGCCCATATATAGGTCTTGCTATTTCTGTAATTATTTATGCTATAGGTGGTGGACTAATTGAGGTTATAATTAGTCCAATTGTAGAATCCTTGCCTGGAGATGCAAAAGCATCAGCAATGAGCTTATTACATTCATTTTATTGCTGGGGACAACTAGCCGTAGTAATTATATCCACTTTAATAATAAAAGCGTTTGGAAACGGTATATGGAATTTATTGCCTATAATGTGGTCTATGATACCTGCATATAATCTGTTTAAATTTTTACGAGTACCCCTTATGCCCATAGTCTCAGATGAGGAAAAAATGCCTATAAAGAGATTATTATCTTCCCATTTATTTATTATTGCTCTAGTGTTAATGATGAGCGCAGGTGCATCCGAATTGACCATGTCCCAGTGGTCGTCATTGTTCGCAGAAAAGGGATTAAAAGTATCCAAGGTGGTTGGTGATCTATTGGGGCCAGCATTCTTTGCCTTTTTCCAAGCTACCGGGAGGACGGTTTATGGAATTTGGGGGCACAAGATTGATCTTAGAAAAGCATTGATGGCATCTAGTATTCTCTGTGTCCTATGCTATGGAACCACTGTATTTGTTCAGGCACCTATTATAGCTTTATTGGGCTGCGCCCTTTGTGGGCTATCCGTTAGCCTAATGTGGCCGGGAACTCTCAGTTTATCAGCTGAAAAATTCTCTAATGGAGGGACGGCAATGTTTGGTATGCTTGCTGTATTTGGAGATATTGGTGCATCCTTTGGACCTTGGATGGCAGGGCTAGTATCTGATCTGGCACAAAAATCCAACAGACTGCTAGCTATGGGGCATACAGTTAATTTAGATCCAGAACAGTTAGGGTTAAAGGCAGGATTATTTACAGCTATGATTTTTCCGGTAATAATGCTTTTAGGCATATCTTTTATGAGAAAAGGAAAAGCACAATAAAGTATATTTAAGCCTCCTACAACAAAGAATAGTGTAGAAACTATGATTATGAAAGTAGGAGGTTTTTAAATGTCAGACAATGATATAAAAAAATCTTATGAGCGGAGCGCCCAAAGGATGAGAGGGGATCAACAAACCTTTGCAGCTAGCTTAACCAAAGAGGATTATAATGATCCTGCATTACACGAGGATATCCATGAAAGGATAAGCATAGATTACACTAATATTGACAAGATGTCAGATATGGAAGAAGTACATAGGTGGCAATGAGAACATATTGCAAAAGGTGACCAGCCTAAGGAAGGATATCCTTTAAATGTAATAATAGATCCAGCTATGAGGGAAATGTATCAAGTAGTACATAATGCAGGGTTAACAAATGTTTTTGATAGATTTAGTCAGCAGCAACCCACCCAATGCAAATTCTGTATTGAAGGCTTGTCCTGCCAGCTTTGTGCCAATGGTCCCTGTAGAATTAGCAAAAGGGCCCCAAGAGGCGTTTGTGGTGTGGATGCACATACTATGGTTGCTAGGAACTTTGTCTATCGGCATGTAACCATAGGTACATCAGCCAATATATTCCACTGTCATCAGGCTGCCAGAACCTTAAAAGCTGCTGGAGAACATCCAGAAAGCGGGCTTAAAATCCGTGACCCAGAAAAGTTAAAAAAATACGCTGATATGGCAGGAGTGAATATTAACCAACCTATAGAAAAGATTGCAGTAGATTTTGCCCAGTGGGTAATGGACGATATCCATTCACCTCATCATGTTGAATCTAAGGCAGTAGAGGTTTTTGCTCCTACTAGAAGAAAGGAACTTTGGAGAAAGCTTGGTTTGTTTCCCGGTGGTGGTTACAGTGAAGTAGCTTATGCTCAGACTCGCTGTATGACGAATTTTTCCTCTGATCCAGTGGATTTTTTATTAAACAGCGTACGACTAGGTATTGCTAATGAATATCAGGGATTATTTCTATTAGATATAATTCAAGAAATTCTAATGGGTACCCAAGAAATACAAATGAAACAACAGAATATGGGGCTGTTAAAAGAAAATATGGTAAACATAGTCACTAATGGTCATATGCCCCTTCTGGCACATGTGGCCATTGACTTAGCTTCTACCGATGAATGGCAGCAGAAAGCTAAAGCAGCGGGGGCAGAAGGCATTCAAATACTTGGACATGTTTGTGAAGGACAGCAACTCATTAACTATGAGGGAACTCATAACCAGAGAGCATATGGAGGGCAAGAAGGTGAGTGGCTATCTCAGGAATATTTACTGGCAACAGGAGCGGTGGATTTATTTATTTTTGATTATAACTGTACTGTACCAACAATGCCTATCTTTGCAAAACGTTTTGGTACCAAACTTCTAAGCACTCATCCCGTTATTAAGCTTCAAGGTACAGATACCTTAGATTTTATGCCAGAAAAAATGAGGGAGCAGGCAGCAAAGGCTCTAGATATGGCAATTGAAGCTTTTAAGGCTCGCAAATCCGAAAATAGGAAAATCTATATACCTCCCCATGTTTCCAATTGTATGGTGGGCTTTAGTACCGAGTCTATAAAGAAAGCATTAGGAGGAAGCTTTGATCCTTTAATAGAACAAATTGCCAATGGAAACATTAGAGGAATTGCAACAATAGTAGGATGTACTACTGCAAGATATGGTCAAGGTGGAAGCAACATATTCAAAATAGCTAAAGGATTAATTGAAAACAATATTCTTCTATTATCAGGTGGTTGCACTTCTGCAGTAATGGAGTATACAGGTCTTGCAAACCCCAAAGCTGCCCAGGAGTGTGGTGAAGGGCTAAAAACAGTGTGTCAGCAATTAGGAATACCACCTGTATTATCCTATGGTGCTTGTGTAGATATTGGAAAGATGACCCATACAGCTAAGGAGTTAGCTGATGCTCTGGATGTAGATACTAATAAACTGCCATTGGTAATTGGTGCGCCAGAATACCTAGAACAAAAAGCTGTAGCTGATGCTTGCACTGCTGTGGCATTGGGATGGCTGGTTCATATAGCCCCAGTTCCATCAATAACAGGTAGCGACCTTGTTGTAAAAACATTGACAGAAACTACAGAAACTTTAGGGTTAGGCAAGGTTGTAGTAGAAATGGATGCAGAAAAGACTGTTCAGATCTATGTGGATCATATTGAGAAGAAGAGAAGGGAACTGGGACTTAACTAGGACAAAAATCAAAAAGCGGGTTATTCACTTAATATTTCAAGTGGATAACCCGCTTTTTCATAGAACTTAAAAATCTTCACTAAATAATTTTTTGATAGTATTTACATCATTGATAGCTTTTAATGGATTTACGGCAGGACCTGATATAATTTTTCCTTCATAGGTAAAACGTGAACCATGGCAGGGACAATCCCAGGATTCTTCCGCAGAGTTCCAATTGAGCTCACATCCCATATGAGTACAAGTGGTATTGACCAAATGCAATTCTCCTTGTCTATCACGATATGCTCCTACCCTTTTTCCATCTATTTTTAAGACCTTAGCATCTCCTGGCTTTAGATCAGCTTCTTTTGGGAGTTGCTCCAACTTCCCGTCAATGAGTTGCTCGGCTACATTATAATTTTCTACAATAAAAGTTTTGGCGGAAGCGATAATGGTTTTTCGTGACGGATTATAAACATCTTCCCATGGGCTTTCCCCATGTATTATTAAATCCTTAATTAGTAACGACGCTACTATGCTATTGGTCATACCCCATTTTTGGAAACCTGTAGCAATATAAAGATTTGGGGTATTAGATGTGAAATTTCCTACATAGGGTATACCATCCAAAGTCATACAATCTTGAGTAGACCATCGATAGGGTATATTCTCTACCGTAAACAGATTGTTTGCAAAGTCTACCAAAGCTTTGTAGTGCTTTACCATAGATCTACCTTGACCTGTTTTGTGATGATCGCCGATAACTAATATAAGCTCGCCATTTTCAGCCTTTTGATTTCGCAAGGAACGTGCTGGATCATCGATATTTATATACATACCTCCCGGATATTTCTCCTTTACCTGAATGGCAAGAACATATGCTCTCTCAACATATATTCTTGAAAAATACATCCCATGTTTGTTATAGAAAGGATAGTGTGTAGCAATTATTACCTTTTTTGCAGTAACTTTTTTCCCTTGATCTGTGGTTACTATATAACCATTATTATCCTCTTCTATATCTACTGCTCTACTGTTTTCATATATTTGTACACCCTTTTCTTCTATATATTTTGCCAAGCCCAGGGTAAATTTTCGTGGATGGAATCGAGCCTGATCATCAAAACGAACAGCTGCTTTAATAGGCAAATTAAAGGGTATTTCATCAACAAAGGTTGCTTTGATACCTAGATCTGTAGCTATTTTTACCTCATCTTCAATCTTTTGTATATATTTGTCCTGCTGGGTAAAGGCAAAAGCTGACTCAGGGACATAATCGCATTCAATATTATGCTTCTCTGCGATTCTTTTTATTTCTTTAATAGCATATTGGTTGGCGTCAGCATATTGTTGTGCTAATTCTATGCCCATTTGTTTTTGAAGTTTCTTGTATATAAGCTCATGCTGTGAGGTGATTTTTGCTGTTGTATAGGCGGTAACCCCATTTAAAATGCGATTACCTTCTAATATGGCTATTTTGAATCCCTCTTCTATTAACTTATAGGCACAGGCAAAGCCAACAAATCCTCCACCTACAATCAATATATCAACATTAATATCCTGATTAAGGGTAGGATAATTAGTAGTCTCTGTTGATGCAATCCAATAGGACTCAGGCGGTTTATTAAAGTTTTTTAGTCGATCTATATTCATCGCTTTCCTCAACTACCTTGTCCAGTTTTAAAAATTGCTTTGTTCTATCTCCATCTCCGAGGGAATTTAGATAAACCACCTCTTCGGGTATTACTTTAATTACCATTAAGTCATGTAGCTGAGCTGCCTTTTCATTTAGTTCCCTGCATTGCTGCTGTGCTTCATTAAAAAGATGAGGCTTTTGCAAGCTAGTTACAGCTTTGCCAAAAATCTGAACTCCTTTAATCTGTCTAAAGTCAATGTAATCGGTATTGACTAAAAGACAAACCTTTGGGTTTCGGTCAATAGTATTAAATTTTTCGCCCCCTGCTGAAAGAATATAGATATTCATATTGTTGCCCAGATAATAACGTACAGGGCTGCTTCTAGGTATATGGTCTGCACATGTAGCAAGAGATCCTTGACTACGATCTTTTAAAAAGTCTACTATATGGTCTTTTAAATCATCAATAGACATTTGCTTGTTTTTCATTCTTGCCCTCCTTAGAAAAAAATATTGTTAGATTTCAATTTTTAATATTTGCATCTTATGATTATATTATCCCTTTAATGATTTAATCTCTTGCTCTAATTCAGCAATTATCACTCTATAATCATGTGCCATTGATGATCGAACATTCAATTAGCCATTATAAGTTTAAGGTAAATCAGTACAGCAAAAAGTCTTATTGGATGTTCACTGAATATGTATTTCATCCTTTGTACAAAATAATGTTTAGTTAAAGAATATTGTAAAAAATTACTGACTATAATAAATTGCCTAAAATACAAGGTAAAGGAGAGTTTATATGTATAGAAAAGAAACTATGGATGGAAATCAGGCAGCTGCTTATGCATCTTATGCTTTTACAGAAGTAGCAGCTATTTTTCCCATAACTCCTTCTACACCTATGGCTGAAGGTGTTGATGAATGGGCTGCCCATGGAAAGAAAAATATTTTTGGTCAAGAGGTAAAGGTAATTGAGATGCAGTCAGAAGCAGGTGCTGCTGGAGCGATGAGAGGAGCGCTTCAGTCTGGGGCTCTGGCATCCACCTATACAGCCTCTCAAGGACTTCTTTTAATGATTCCAAGTCTCTATAAAATGGCTGGGGAGCTATTGCCAGGAGTATTTCACGTCAGCGCTAGATCTATTGCAACCCATGCTTTATCAATATATGGAGATCATCAAGATGTTATGGCGTGCAGGCAAACAGGAGTTGCCATGCTGGCTTCAAGCAATGCCCAAGAAGCTATGGATTTTGGATTTATTTCCCACTTAGCTGCCATTAAATCAAGAGTGCCCTTTATACATTTTTTTGATGGATTTCGAACATCTCATGAATACCAAAAGGTTAATGTGGTAGATTATAAGGATGCAGAAAAATTGCTGGACTATAAAGCGCTTGAAGATTTTCGTAATAGAGCTTTAAATCCAGAACACCCTGTTGTTAGGGGAACAACTCAAAACCCGGATATCTATTTCCAACAGAGGGAAAGTGCTAACCCTTTCTATAATGATGTTCCTGGCATAGTACAAAATTACATGGACAAGATGAGTCATATCACTGGTCGAAAGTATAAGTTGTTTGACTACTATGGAGCACAGGATGCAGAGTATATCATAGTGGCTATGGCTTCAGTTACTGGTACTATATCCGAGGTAGTGGACTATCTCAACGCTCAGGGAGAAAAAGTTGGTATGGTAAAGGTAAACCTATACAGGCCATTTTCGGAGGAGCACTTCCACCAGGTTATTCCTCAGACCGTTAAAAAGATTGCAGTACTAGATCGTACCAAAGAACCTGGCTCCATAGGAGAGCCTTTATACTTAGATGTGGTCAAGGCATTTAAAAATAAGGATAATATTCCAGTTATAGTAGGTGGTAGATACGGACTTTCATCTAAGGATACAAGACCATCTCAGATCCTAGCGGTATTCAAGAATCTAAAACAGAACTCTCCAAAGGATGGATTTACCATCGGAATTGTAGATGATGTCACCCACACATCTTTACCCGAGGAAGAAATAATAGAAACTGTACCAGAAGGTACTATAAGTTGCAAGATATGGGGCTTGGGCTCAGATGGTACAGTAGGTGCTAACAAGACAGCTATTAAGATAATTGGAGATAACACGAACCTTTATGCTCAAGGATATTTTTCTTATGATAGTAAAAAATCCGGTGGTGTTACAGTATCTCATTTAAGATTCGGACCAAAGCCCATAAAGTCTGCATATTTGGTCTATAGCGCTGATTATATTGCTTGTCATAATCAGGCTTATGTTTATCAGTTTGATTTACTTAAAGGACTAAAGAAAGGTGGAACCTTTGTTCTAAACTGTTCTTGGGATCCAGATGAAATTGAAGAGTATGTACCAGCACGCATAAGAAGATACATTGTTCAAAATAATATTAAATTTTATATAATAGATGCTATGAAAATTGCATCTGAAGTGGGCCTGGGCAATAGGATAAATATGGTAATGCAAGCGGTGTTTTTTAAACTGGCAAATGTAATTCCTGTGGATGAAGCTTTAGATTATCTTAAGAAATCCATAGAAGATATGTATGGCAGAAAGGGAGAAGATATTGTCGACAAGAATATTAGAGCTGTTGATAGTGCTATAGCAGCCTTGATTAAAATAGAAGTCCCTTCAACCTGGGCAACTGAAGAGGATGAAGATATATATGAAATGGATGTACCAGATTTCGTAACAAATATTCAAGTACCTATGGCTAGACATGAGGGTGATGAGTTGCCTGTCAGTGCCTTTGTAGGAATGGAAGATGGAACCTTTCCCTTAGGTACGACAGCTTATGAAAAGCGTGGTATAGCTCCTATGATTCCTCAGTGGCAAATCGAAAAATGTATACAGTGTGGCCGATGTTCTTACGTATGCCCACACGCTACCATAAGACTTTTCTTATTAGACGAGGAGGAGAAAAAAAGAGCACCAGAGACCTTCGAAACAAAAAAGGCTTTGGGCAGAGGGATAAATCATCTCCATTTTAGAGTTCAGGTAGATCCACTAGATTGTACAGGATGCGGCAACTGTGCTGATGTTTGTCCTGCTAAAGACAAGGCCTTGATTATGCAGCCTGCTGAACAGGAAATTAGGATGCAGGGGGACAACTGGGAGTTTGCTATGACAGTATCAATGAAAGATCATTTAACAGATACAAAGACTCTAAAGGGAAGCCAATTTAGAAGACCTCTATTAGAATTCAATGGTGCTTGCCCGGGGTGTGGAGAAACTCCTTATATAAAACTTCTGACCCAGCTATTTGGTGAGAGGATGGTAATATCCAATGCAACGGGATGTTCATCAATATGGGGTGCATCAGCGCCTTCTATAGCGTATACTACCAATTGGAATGGTAAAGGTCCGGCCTGGATAAATCCTTTGTTTGAAGATGCAGCTGAATTTGGATATGGATTGCTACTTGGATCCAAGCAAATTAGAAGTAGAATAGCACAGCTAATGAAACAGTCGATGGAATCCTCCATTCCTGATAATATAAAAAGCGCCTTTAGAGATTGGCTTGATAATATGGATGACGGAGAGGGCTCACAAAAGGCTACTGAAAAAATACTAGAATTATTGGATGGATATGATTATCAGAGCAACCCATTAATTCAAGAAATTATGAAAAGAAGAGACCATCTAATCAAAAAATCCTTCTGGGCTATAGGAGGAGATGGTTGGGCGTATGACATTGGTTATGGTGGACTAGATCATGTTCTAGCCAGTGGAGATGATATAAATATTTTTGTTATGGATACTGAACTATACTCCAATACTGGAGGCCAGAGCTCAAAATCTACACCAACAGCTTGTGTCGCCAAGCTAGCCTCTGCAGGGAAAAAAGCTAAGAAAAAGGATTTAGGCCTTATGGCAATGACATATGGAAATGTATATGTAGCACAGATAGCCATGGGTGCTGACATGAACCATACTATAAGAGCCATAAATGAGGCAGAAAAGTATAAAGGGCCATCCCTGATTATTGCATATTCTCCATGTATTAACCACGGAATAAAGTCTGGGATGGGAACGAGTATGATGCAAGAGAAAAAAGCTGTGGAGGCAGGATATTGGCATCTATTTAGATATAATCCTGACCTTAAAAAAGAAGGCAAGAATCCTTTTATTCTTGATTCGAAAGAGCCAACTAAAGATTATAAGGAATTTATTCATAGTGAAGTCCGATATTCACAACTAATGAACGTGTTTCCCGACATGGCTGACGATATGTTTGAGTTATCTGCTCAGCATGCATCAGAAAGATATAGAAGATATAAGAGGTTAGCAGAACAAGGTATATTATAAATAGAAAGAGGGCGCAAGCCCTCTTATCATTTTTGATTTGTTTCAACATATTCTTTTGCGTTTCTTACTTGGGTTTCATTTGGCAGATTGACTTTTGAATCGGATTTTAGTTTTTCAGCATCAGCCCATGCAGCTGTATAGTGATTTTCTATGGGCATCTTTAAATTTTTAAACTTATTCCTTTTATTAGGCATATTGTCCTCCATTGAAATTATTTAAGCAAAGCTTATATATAATATAATTGCCAAAAATATAATTTTTATAATGTATGGAAATGGCATCATACCTGCTAAAAGCTTTTAGATTTTATTGCTTTATTATATCAGCTTTTGATAAAATGAATTAAATTAGAGATTTAATAAATTATAAGGAATTAAAGGAGGAAAAACTTTGAAAATTTTATTTGTTGCAGATATACATGGATCTCTTTATTATGCTAACAAAGTCTTGGAAATCTTTTATAATGAGAATGCAGATTATATTGTACTTTTGGGCGATGTTCTATATCATGGTGCTAGAAACCCGCTTACAAAGGATTATAATCCAGCAGAAGTTGCTAATCTTTTTAATAGGTATGCAGATAAGATAATTGCTGTAAGGGGGAACTGTGATAGTGAAGTGGATCAAATGGTGCTTTCTTTTCCTATAATGAGCGACTACTCTATCATTTTATATAAAGGAAGACGTCTCTTCTTAACCCACGGACATATATACAATAAGGATAATTTCCCCCAATTAAGTTCAGGTGATATCTTATTTTATGGTCATACCCATATAAACAAAGTAATAAAAAAAGACTGTATATTTGTTATTAACTTAGCTTCTATAACGTTACCTAAAGAGGATAGTCCTCATTCATATGGAATCCTTGTGGACAACAAATTTATTATAAAGGATCTTGAAGGAAATATAATTCAAGAAATCATTTTATAAAATAGCGTAAATTTTTGAGGATAAGTATCAGTTATTTTTTAAAACTGATACTTATTTTTTATAAACCCCTATAAATTGATACATTATTAGATGCATTATTCTTGTTGGTGTTCTAGACCATTAACAAAGCAAAAAAATATTTGACATTGACGTTACGTAAAAGTGTATAGTATTATCCAAAGGAGGTGGTTATATGGAATATACAGTAAATGAGTTAAGCAAGCTGGCTGGTGTAAGTACTAGAACCATTAGGTATTACGATGAAATTGGAATTCTCAAACCATCCAGAATAAATTCATCTGGATATAGAATCTATGGACAAAAAGAGATAGATCTATTACAGCAGATACTATTTTATAGAGAATTAGGTGTTAGTTTAAGCAAAATAAAAGAAATAATATATGACCCTTCCTTTGATATTGATATGGCTCTAACGGAACATCGTAAAGCTCTTGTTGAGCGAAGAAAACAACTGGATCTATTAATTTCAAATGTAGACAAAACTTTAGTTTCAAGAAAAGGAGGAATAAAAATGAGTAATAAAGAAAAATTCCAAGGATTCAAACAAAAATTAGTTGAAGAAAATGAAAAAAAGTATGGTCAAGAGATTAGAGAAAAGTATGGTGAAGATGAGGTCAGCAAATCTAATGAGAAGATATTGGGAATGACCGAGGAAGAATATACTAGATGGACTAGTCTGGGAGCTGAAATAATAAAAACTCTGAAAGAAGCATTTGTTACAGGAGACCCTGCCAGTGACCTAGCACAAAAAGCTGCTGATCTTCATAAGCAATGGTTAGCATTTACCTGGCCTTCCTATAACAAAGAAGCTCATGCAGGTCTTGCTCAAATGTATGTTGACGATGAGAGGTTTACAAAATATTATGACAAAGAGCAGCCAGGTTTAGCTAAATTTTTAAGAGATGCAATATTGATTTATACTGGTATGGATAAAAATAATAATTAATGTTAATTTAAAATCAGTGCTATACTGATCAACTAGTAATCTATACATGAAATAAATTAGGTTGAAATATGTTGGAAAGAGTTATATTATAAATATAACTCTTTGTTTTTTGATTAAATCTTGGATTTAATAGTTAAGGGTATTTACAATTTAGGGGGTTATTTATGGATTGTAATTGTATTAATGTAGAAGGAAAGAACTGTATTCAACTTGTTCCTATATTCAGCAATTTAAGTTATGATGAGATGATGGAAGTTGCTAGGATAACTTCAGATAGAACTTATGAAAAAGGCGAGATGATTTATATGGCTGGAGATGAAGGAGAAAAACTTTATGTTATACATAAAGGAAAAGTTAAGATATCCAGACTATCTAATACTGGGAAGGAACAAGTAATAAGAGTGTTGGGACCAGGTCAGTTTATGGGAGAACTTTCCCTTTTTAGTCCTCACCCACTAACCGATAATGCTGAAGCTTTAGAAAAAACAACGGTATGCATTATCGACGGTTTCGCAATAAAGAAACTTATGGCCAAGTATCCCACTATTGCTATTAAAGTACTAGAGGAGCTAAGTAACAGATTAGAAAAAGCCGAAAATTTAATTGAAAATATTAGTTTGCATGGAGTAGAACGAAGATTGGTGGATACGCTACTCAGTATGGCTAATGAACAAGGTGAGATAATACTCAAAATGAGTAGAAAGGATTTAGCATCTCATTTAGGTATGAGTAGAGAGACTTTAAGTCGCAAACTATCCGCCTTTCAAGACCTTGGATTTATCCAGCAAATTGGACATAAAAAAATTATTATTTTGGATAAGGAAGCGCTTGAAGAAAGTGTTCAAAATTGACCCTTTATTAAACACTATGATATAATGTTTGATAATTTTGCTGCTTAAGGCCCAAACTCGGCTTATTTTCCAGGTTTGGGTCTATTATATTTAACAGGAGAAGATAGAAATGAAAGATAGAAAGAAACAAATGTTTACAAATCCATATATACTTATGGCTTTAGCTCTAATTAGCTGTTTTCTTTGGGGCAGTGCTTTTCCCTCAATCAAGGTAGGTTACAGCCTTCTTTCTATAGGGGCTGGAGACACATACGAGAAAATGGTATTCGCAGGATATAGATTTTTCTTATCTTCTATGATAATTCTTGCTTTCTGTTTACTGACAGGAAGATCTTTAAAGCTGCAGAAAAAAGCTCATATGCCAAGGGTGGCATTTTTAGGATTGCTACAGACTACTATACAATATACTTTTTTTTATATAGGACTTTCTAATACAAGTGGTACTTTGGGATCTATACTTTCAGCTAGTAGTACCTTTTTTACTGTTATTATTGCTCACTTTTTTTACAAGACTGATAGACTGACCTTTAGAAGACTTGCTGGTGTAATATTAGGATTTGCAGGAGTAGTCATTGCAAATATGAGAGGCGGAGGTGTTCAAGGGGGATTTTCCATTACAGGTGAGGGCTTTGTTATTATTTCAAGTTTAGTAGGTGCCATGGCTGGAATTTATACAAAAAAGATATCCAAAGACATATCTCCCTTTGCCATTTCGGGATATCAATTATTCATAGGCTCCATTATATTAATATTTATAGGGTTTATTGGTGGTGGCAACAATATTGCCGTTACTTCAAAAAGCTTTATGCTTTTATTATACTTGGCCTTTATATCTGCAGCTGCTTTCACATTATGGACCATCTTATTAAAATATAATGGTGTGGGAAGGGTTAGTATTTATAAATTCACTATACCCTTATTTGGAACTTTATTATCCCATATTTTTCTACAAGAAAAGTTTTTAGGATTTTACGTTATAACTGCAGCTATTTTAGTATCTCTGGGTATATTGCTTATCAATTCAGCGCCAAAATCAAAAATAAGCCAATGATGTGATTGGCTGTATCAAATCTACTCTAAATACAAAGAATATATATTAATTTAATTTAGAATTTGTATGAAAAGAGGGTAGATTTCTATGGATAATTTTGGTGGAAACAACTTTGACGGACGTTATTTTGGTGGAAACAAAAGCTTTTTTGTATATCCTTTTTTGTCAAATCTGCAGGACGATGACGGGAACAAAATGGCACATGATAGTTATCAGGTTTATGTAAATGGTGATTACGTAGGCGATAAGCTATCCATCACTCAAGGAGATGGGGGATGGAAAGCAATAGAAAGTTACCTTAAAGGAAGAAATTTTGATGGATATCGAGTAACAAGAGACGGAAATCGCATTTATGTTGATGTGCAGGATGAGGAGGAAGCAGAAGCTATACGTAATCATTTGACTGTTTATACACAAATAAGGTAGTAAAATAGATTAAAGCCTTGATACGCAAAAGTATCAGGGCTTTAATGCTATTATTTATTTACATTGAGTTTAGACTCAATGAATTATTAAACTGTAGAAGTTGAATCCCGAGTTAAATTTTTAATCCATTTAAACCTATTAACTTTAACTACTGCGACGGCGCATTTTAAAATTTGGTCAGACTTTAGGCATGCAAAAACTATTACAGGAGAGGCATGAAATACAAATGCTGCGATTAGTGCGGAAGGTATAACCACAAGCCATACAAAAATCAGATCGTTGATAAGTACGAAATATATGTCTCCTCCCGCTCTTACAATGCCGGTAAGAGATGACATCTGATAAGAAGTACCTATCATAGTAATAGATAATACAGCCATAAGTTTACTTGACATAGTTATGACTTCATCGGAAACTTTATAAAGTATTAATATATAATCTTTTGTTAGATATAGAAAAACGCCTGAAAATACACCTATTATGAGAAATAGAAACTGCAACTTTTTGGTGTATTCTTTTACCTTTTCATATTCTCCGGCTCCAACGGTTTGACCAATAACTACCGAAGTAGCACCTGCGGTACCATATATTCCAACAGAGATTATAGAGAAGACAGTGTTTGCAATACTAACTGATGCTAATGCTATAGGGCCTAGTCGACCTATAATGGCACTTTGAACAGCTAAATTGATTCCCCAAAAAATATCTCCCAACATTACTGGAAATCCGTATTTAAAGAAGTCTTTGAGGAGAATGTAGTTTGTTTTTATTAATTCCTTGAAATGAAGGTTGAGCTTGTCATCCACAATTTTAATGTATAAAATCATAAGTGGAACCTCCATTATTCTGGCCATAAGAGTGGCAAGTGCTGCACCCTGAACACCTAGAGCAGGAGCACCAAGATTTCCAAAAATAAATACCCAGTTTAGAAACACGTTGACAAAAAAAGTAATGATCGATAGATACATACCAACCTTAACTGTCTCAACACATCGCAGGGATGCTATTAAAATCTGAGTAATACAGAAGAAAACATAGGAATAACGTATGATCTTTATGTATTTTAGAGCTTCATTTATAACCTCAGGATCATTACTAAATAGACTTAATATTTGAGCTGGGAAAAAGAGGGTTGCTAATAAAAAAAACAGTCCAGCAGATATACTAAACTTTAAGGCAATACCTATTAGGTTTTTGATGCTTGGCATATCTCTTTTTCCCCAGTATTGAACCCCTAAAATGGTAAGTGCAGTACTTAGCCCTAATACCAGAGAATGTAGAAGGTTTTGTAGCTGATTAGCAACATAAACTCCTGACAAAGCCAGCTCACCTAGAGAACCCACCATTATATTATCAGCAAATCCTACTGCCATAGTTATTATATTTTGCAAAGCAATGGGAGCAGCAAGAATCAAAATTTTCCTATAAAGTCCATTTTTTTGTAATGAGTGCATATACCTTTTCCTTTCTCCTGTCATTTATTAGATATGAGCTAATAATACAGATGTATTTTTAAATTGTCAACCTATGTGGGAATTATAGTTGTAAACATGGTCAGTTACAATAGTGTGATTTAAAAATACAAAAACGGGTAAGAATAATATAAACATTAATGTATAAATACATTGTTTTGAAAGGAGAAATTTAAATTGGATAAGGTTAAATTAGCAGTGATTTATTATAGTTCAACTGGAACAAATTATCAGCTCGCTAAATGGGCTGAGGAGGGAGCTAAAGAACTAGGTGCAGAAGTCAGAGTATTAAAGGTTCAAGAACTAGCACCAGATGTTGCAATTGATTCAAATCCAGCCTGGAGAAAACATCATGAAGAAACTAAAGATGTACCAATAGCAACATCTGAAGATTTAGAGTGGGCAGATGCTATAATCTTTAGTACACCTACCCGTTTTGGAAATGTTGCATCTCAGATGAAGCAATTTTTAGATATTCAAGGGGGCTTATGGGCACAGGGCAAACTTGCAAACAAAGTGGTTAGCGCTATGTCTTCCGCAAGTAATCCTCATGGTGGACAGGAAGCTACAATCAAGGCCTTATATACTACCATGATGCATTGGGGTGCTATAATTGTACCACCAGGATATACAGATGATTCTATATTTGCAGGAGGAGGAAATCCATACGGGACCAGTGTGACAGTTGGTGAGGATGGCAATATGGTAGAAGATGTTAAAGAGACGGTAAAGCATCAAGCTAAGAGAACTGTAGAAATAGCTGCATTGATCATAAAAGGTAGGAAATAAAAAATTATGTAACCTAAATGAGGCATCCTTCATACTATATTAATGAGCCTAGGATATATCATAATATATAACATCAGATAGGCTCCTTAATATTGATGGGGGTGTTATAATGACTGATTTTAAGCCTTGGAAAGACTGGAGAGAATGTGAATTAGAAGAAGAACTTAGAGATTGTCTAGCAGATTTAGAATGGTATAAAGAAAAACTGAAGGAATGCAGAGAAGATTTAAAGAAATGCGAAAGAAAAAAGAAACATGATGGAGACTGTGATAAAGATCATGAAAAACCTAAGAAACCAAGATATGAAGATGACGATGAAGACGAAGACAGGGACGACAAAAGATATGGTGATAACAAGAGACGAAGAGATAAAGATCATATAGACGATAAAGACAAGGATAAGGATAAAGACAGAGATAAGGATAAAGACAGAGATAAGGATAAAGACAGAGATAAAGATAAAGATAAAGATAAAGATCCTTGCAAACCACCCCATAAGGAATCCTTTAAAGATGAACTAAAACAGCTTATAAACCGAACAGTTGGCATTAGGACCGGTAAAAAGACACGATATGTTGTAGTAATAGAAGTAAAAGATAATTATGTTAAAGGTATTGCCGCAGAGACTGGTGCAATTGTAGTATTCCAAATAAGCCAGATTGACTATGTGGAATATCCATCCTAACAGATAAATCATATAAATCATAATTGCCCCCTAAGCTATTACGGGGGCAATTATACTATACATTCAACTTAACAAAATCAATTCTATTTAATGGTATAATATATATGCTTTCTGAAGCCACAAGTGTTAAACAGTGCCTGGAAATTTGTGTTAACACGCCTTGAATATTGAGACCATTAACACAAATATATACCTGTTTCAATAACCATTCCCCAAGCATACTATAGAATTGATTTTTTTGCTCTTCTTCATACATAGAATTATCAGCTTTATGTTTTTCTTGAACCAAAATTTGTAATTCTCTTATTTCATTTTTATTTGCTTGAATCATTTTCTCGATTTTTTCTAACTTATTGCCATAGTTTTTAAAATTCAATATTTCAAGTTGTATTGGTGTGTTAGGTGAATTAAGATCTATTTCTTCTGTAGTAGTATTGGATTTCTTTACAGTATCTTGATAATATGGATGTGACATCAAAGAAAGAAGAATCTTTCTGGCTGATGTCCCACTATTAGAATAGATGTATGGGCTGGCCATGTTATAGCACCTCTTTTAATAAATCTTTTCCTATCACTCCCTTACAGAAAATAACTATAAGAAATAGGGACAACTAATCTCCATGTATATTCCTATTAAATAATATGTTAAGATTTTGGTTAGTGTGTCTAAATGATTATTTATAATGGCTTTAGATTCACTGTACAGGCATTATGGGTTGTGATATAATAAATCTGCTACGGTAAAATATAACTGTATTTAATAGTATACTTATGCAGAATACTACCAATAGAGGTGGCTTCAAGGCATTCCATAATCTAATAATTATTTTTATAATATTTTTATACCCTTAGAAGAGAGTGAGGAATTTTTATGGCGCGTACAGTAGGTACTATAGCTAGAGGTATAATAACTCCTATAATTAAAGAAGGTGACGATTTAGTACATATTGTAGTTGATTCTGTACTTCAGTCTGTAAAAAACGAAAACTATAGCTTGAGAGACAGAGACGTACTTGGTATTACTGAATCCCTGGTTGCACGAGCACAAGGAAATTATGTGTCCATTGATGATGTGGCCGCAGATATAAATAGTTTATTTACTGGAGATATAGGCCTTGTATTTCCTATTTTGAGCCGAAACAGATTTGCTCTTATTCTTAAGGGCATTGCTATGACCGGGAAAAAAGTCTATGTTTTTTTAGATTATCCTTCAGATGAACTTGGAAACCATCTAATGGATATAGATGAAATGTATGAGAAAGGCATTAATTCCTATACCGGTGTTTTAACAGAAAAACAGTATAGAGAGCTATTTGGAGAAAAAGTACTCCATCCTTTTACAGGAGTTGATTATATAGAGCTCTACAAAAGTCTGGGAGTTAACGATAATATTGAAATATACTTATCCAAAGATCCAAGGGCAGTTTTAGACTATACAAAGGAAGTATTAGTGGCTAATATTCATGATAGGATTAGGACAAAGAATATTTTGCTAAAGGCAGGAGCGAAGAAGGTCTTATGCTTAGATGATATTTTGACCAGGCCTATATCTGGAAAAGGCTATAATGAGGAATATGGGTTATTAGGTTCCAATATGGCTACGGAAACAACTTTGAAATTGTTTCCAAGAGACTGTAAGAAAATAGTTATGGAAATACAAAAAGCTTTTAAAGAAAAAACCGGTAAACATATTGAAGTTATGATTTACGGTGATGGAGCATTTAAAGATCCAAGAGGCAAGATTTGGGAATTAGCTGATCCAGTAGTGTCCCCTGGCTATACTCCTGGGCTGGAAGGTACACCCAATGAAATAAAGCTAAAGTATATTGCAGACAGTCAGTCGGCAAGCTTATCTCCTGAGGAAATGGAGCAACTTTTAAAGAATAAAATTAAACAAAAGGGAGATAACTTGGTTGGCAAAGCTGAGTCATTAGGAACAACTCCGAGACATTTAACGGATTTACTGGGGAGCTTGTGTGATTTAGTTAGTGGCAGTGGGGACAAGGGAACTCCCATAGTATTGGTTCAAGGTTACTTTGATAACTTTGCTACAGAATAATTGTCCAAATATAATTACAAACATGGCCTAACTACTAAACCCAGCAATATCATATATAAATGATTTTGCCGGGTTTTTTTATCTCAGTTTTTTATCTCAAGAATTTGGCAGGTATAGCAAATAAAATATTCAAAATGGAGTGAATTAAGATGTTGGAGATAAGAGGAAAATACAACACTGCATTAGTTTTTACACATAACATAGAAAAAGGTGCCATAGACCAAATTAAAGAACTTTGTGATCAAGAGTTTGCTAAAGATAGTATTATAAGGATTATGCCTGATGTACATGAAGGATTAGGTTGCACCATAGGAACAACTATGACAATTCAAGACAAAATAGTGCCTAATCTGGTGGGAGTTGACATAGGTTGTGGAATTGAAACTATAAAGCTTAAAAACAGGAAATTGGATTTGGAAGAATTAGATAGAATCATCTATGATTATATTCCCTCTGGATTTAACATAAGGAATAAGGAGCACAAATATGCACAAAACATCACCTTCCATAATTTAGTATGCAGAAATCATGTAGACATAAAAAGAGCACGTCTGAGTATCGGTACTTTGGGAGGAGGAAATCATTTTATTGAAGTAAATCAGAATGAAAAGGGCGAGCTTTATTTAAATGTCCACTCTGGAAGTAGACATTTGGGTAAACAGGTTGCCGATTACTATCAAAAACTAGCCTATGTAAAATTAAAAAGTAAGTCAATAAAGATAAAAAAATATTTAGCTTATCTAGAAGGACAGGATTACCATAATTATTTAAATGACATGGCCATAGTTCAGAAATATGCTGTATATAACCGTAAAGCAATAGTTGATGAAATTATTAATAGGATGAAATTTGAAATAGAAGAACAGTTTACTACAATTCATAATTATATTGATTTGGATTTTATGATCCTAAGAAAAGGTGCTATATCAGCAAAAAAAGGAGAAAAGATATTAATCCCAATAAATATGAGGGATGGAAGTCTTATATGTATGGGTAAAGGAAATAAAGATTGGAATTATTCTGCTCCTCATGGAGCAGGAAGAGTAATGAGCAGAAAGGAAGCCAAACGTCAAGTTAGATTGGAAGAATTTAAGGAATCCATGAGAGGTATATATACTACATCGGTAAATAAGTCAACTATAGACGAAGCACCTATGGCTTATAAGTCCATAGATGAGATCATGGAAAGCATACGGGACACTGCTGAGATATTGGAAGTCATCAAACCAATATATAACTTTAAAGCAGCATAATATATAGAATTCTAAAAAAAGCCGGTATAGCCTAAGTTTGGCCTGGAGATACCGGCTTGTCTTTGTTTTATATTTTATTGATCCATTATGCTACCGTCTGTTCCTATGGTTACTACTTGCCATGGGATCATTTTATTGCTATTTATCAAAGCTTGTTGCACAGCATAAGAAAGGCCGCTACAACAAGGTACTGACATACGGAGTACAGTGACACTTTTTATATTGTTGGTTTTGAGTATTTGTGTTAGCTTTGCAGAATAATCTACATTATCCAGTTTTGGACAACCAATTATAGTTATTTTATCTTTCATAAAATCATTATGAAAACTTGCATAGGCAAATGCTGTGCAATCAGCAGCTACTAATAGTTTGGCATTCTCAAAATATGGAGCATTAGCTGGGACTAACTGAATCTGGCAAGGCCATTGATTTAATTGAGATTCTGCATATACTTGATACTGTGGAGTACTTTCATCCCTTTTTTTATTTCTTTTAATTGTAGTTACATTGGTACCAGGACATCCACATGCCAAATTTTTTGATACAGGTTCTGAATTCTCTCGATCCTCTAAAGTTATTGCTCCTGTTGGACACTCAGGAAGACAGTTACCTAAGCCATCACATAGGGATTGGCTTATTAATCTAGCTTTACCATCAATTATTTCAATTGCACTTTGCTGACAAACGTTAGCACACAGGCCACATCCGATACATTTTTCTTCATCTATCCTCATAACTTTACTAGCCATAGATTCTTCCTCCTAAAATTTTCTGATCCAATTGCATTGGTAATTTTATTATAGTATAATAAATTCATTAAGATCGGTAACAAACGTTACATCCATAGGAGGTTATGTTTTGTATAAAGAGTGGTTGAAAGTAATATTAAAAAGCCCTCTATTTCAAGGAATGGAGGAAGAACAGTTAAATGCAATGCTAGAATGCATAAGTGCTAGAATAGTAAAATATAGCAAGGATGAATTTATTGCTTTGGCTGGCGATGATTTTAAAGAAATAGGATTAATTTTAGCAGGTGAGGCCATGATTGTTAAGGAAGATGCGGCAGGCAATCGTGTTATTATCTCCATGCTAAAACCAGGGGATCTTTTTGGTGAAATGGCTGCTTTTTCTGGCAAATCCAAATGGCCTTCTAGTGTAATCGCGCAGCAATCCTGCACAGTTATATTTATTTCACCTAGAGCCATTGTAGGCCAGTGTGAAAAACTATGTGTTAGCCATCAGCTTTTGATTACCAATATGCTTAGCATTATTTCCCAAAAGGCTCTGATACTAAATAGAAAGGTGGAGTACCTATCCATAAGGAGCATAAGAGGTAAGATTGTTTATTACTTGTTGGAGCAATATAAACATAAAGGTAAAAAAACTTTTACTTTGCCTTTAAATCGTAATGAGCTAGCAGATTTTTTGAATGTTCCAAGACCCTCTCTTTCCAGAGAAATGTGTAGAATGCGAGATGAGGGTCTAATTGATTTCCATCGTTCTGCTGTAAAAATAAACAATGTAGAAAAGCTAAGAAGTTTAGCAGAGCTATAAATTTATACTAGTCTTGGTAATAATAATATGGTAGTATAAGCTAAATCAAATATATAAAGGAGGTACTGTTGTGAGTTTTAAAATTAACGACAAGGTTACCTGGATTGGCAAGATAGATTGGGAATTAAGACAATTTCACGGATACGAATATTCTGTACACAGAGGATCCAGCTATAATGCCTATTTGATTAGAGATGAAAAAAATGTTTTAATTGATACGGTGTGGCAACCTTATGCAAAAGAATTTATTGAAAATCTTAAAAAGGAAATACACTTAAATCAGATCGACTATATCATCGTGAATCATGCTGAGGTAGACCATAGTGGTGCTCTCTCTGAGCTTATGAAAGAAATTCCAGATACCCCCATTTATTGTACTGCTAATGGTATAAAATCTATAAAGGGTCATTATCATGAAGACTGGAATTTTGTGCCAGTAAAAACGGGAGATACCATAAATATTGGTACCAATGATCTGATTTTCGTTGAAGCCAGGATGTTACATTGGCCGGACAGTATGTTTACATATATGACCAATGATAACATTTTGTTTAGTAACGATGCATTCGGTCAGCATTATGCTTCAGAGTATATGTACAATGATCTGGTGGATCCAGACGAACTCTATAGCGAAGCAATAAAATATTATGCCAATATTTTGAATCCCTTCAGTACCTTAGTAGAGAGAAAAATCGATGAACTTATAAAGCTGGAATTGCCAGTAGATATGATTTGCCCAAGCCATGGAATTATTTGGAGAAAAGATCCTCTTCAGATTGTTGAGCAATATAAAAACTGGGCACAGGCTTATCAAGAAAACCAAATAACCATAATTTACGATACCATGTGGCAAGGCACCCGGCGGATGGCAGATGCAATTGCAGAGGGTATTAAATCATTTGATAGCAAAGTCAATATAAAACTTTACAATGCATCCAAAACCGATAAAAATGATATAATTACTGAGGTTTTTAAGTCAAGGGCTATTATACTTGGATCACCAACAGTTAATGGCAGTATTCTTACTTCAATGGCAGCAATTACAGACTTAATTAAAGGACTTAGATTTAAGAACAAAAAAGCTGCAGCCTTTGGATGTTATGGTTGGAGTGGAGAGTCACTTAAGATATTAAATGAGCATTTAGAAAAAGCTGGTTTTGAAGTAGTAAGCGAAGGAATTAGGGAAATATGGAATCCAGACCAATCAGCATTGGAACGATGCAGAGATTTCGGAAAGAAATTTGCAGAAAGCCTGTAGATAAAAAGCAAAAAGCTAGCAGATTGTATCAGATTTGCTAGCTTTTTCTTAGCACCGTGATTATCTATGACTAGCCAAAAAGAATAAAGCAATAGTACCTGGACCAGCGTGGGCACCAATAACAGGTCCAATAGGATTTATTACAATTTCTTTTACACCTAGTTGCTCTTTAATCATGTCAGCTAAATAATTTGCATCATCTACTGAATCGCCATGACTAATAAAAACAGTTTGCTCAGCAGGTGTTATTGCAGTTTCTTTCATTTTTTCGAAGAGGGTTTTTATAGATTTTTTTCTACCTTTTACTTTTGTAACGGGAACTAAGCGGCCTTCGTTGTCTACATGAAGAACTGGCTTGATATTTAGTATATTGCCCACAAAGGCAGCAGTTCCAGAAACCCTGCCCCCTCTTTTTAAGTGTTCTAGATCGTCAACAGTGAACCAATGGGCTATTCTTAGTTTATTATTTTCTACCCATTCAACGATTTGTTGATGGTCCCAGCCCTTATCTCTAAAGTTTAAAGCATAATGCACCAAAAGCCCTTGTCCCATAGATGCACAGCGAGTATCAATGATACTTATAACTGCATCAGGAAATTCTTCCAATAACATTTCACGAGCTAATAAAGCACTATTATAACTACCGCTTAAGGCCGATGAAAAGCACATATATATAATTGATTTACCCTCTTCTATATAGTTTTTAAAGAATTCAACATAGGTTTGAGAATTTACTTGAGAAGTCGTTGCCATATGGCCTTGTCTAACTGCTTTATAAAATTCAGTATAAGACATGGTTTGTCCCAGATCATCCTTAAGATCCTTACCCATAAAATTATAGGTGAAACTCAAGACAGGTAGATTGCGCTTTTTAACATAATCCAAAGATAAATCGCTACAAGAATCGGTTATTATAATGGGCTTCATTTTTGCCTCCTTTAAAATTAAATTATAGACTATTGTCCGTTATTATAACACAAAAAAGGCTGTTTCAAACCTTAAAAAAGTGAAGAGCTGAGGATTTAATGAAATTTATATAATAAAGTTTCTCATTAAATCGTCTAAGGTATCTCTTCGCCTGATAAGCATATGGCTACCATCGGATTTAATCAAAACTTCAGCAGGTCTTAGGCGATTATTATAATTTGAAGACATAGAATATCCATAAGCGCCAGCATCCATAACACCCAGAATATCCCCTTCTTCAATTGTGGGTAAAAGTCTATCCTTTGCTATAATATCTCCACTTTCACAGATGTTTCCTACTATTGTAACTTTTTCGTAAGATTCATTATTATTGCTTAGACTCTTTTTATATACTTCAATATCATGATAGGAATCATATAGCATAGGCCGAGCTAAAACGTTAAAACCTAAATCCCCACCTATATAGGTTGTTTGATTATTCTGTTTTTTTGCATGTACCGTTCCTAAAACAACGCCACATTCTGCCACAATATATCGGCCAGGTTCAATTTTGAACTTTATATTATTTCCATAGTTATTTGCCCATTTTTTTAAAACTTGAGTTAATTTATTACCAAATTCTTTAAGTTCCAGTCTAGGCTCCCCTTCTTGTTTTCGGTAAGGTATTCCAAAACCACCACCGATATCAATGAACTCAAGATTGGAAAATTGCTCAGCTGCTGATAATAGTAACTTTGCACCTTCAATAAAAATATCTCCATCCATAAATAAGGAACCTAGATGATGATTTATACCAACAATATTTAGGTTGTATTTTTTGGCTATATCCTTAATTTGGGGAATATATTCTAAATTAATACCGAACTTTGTTTCTTCCCCAGCTGTTATGACCTTTTTATGGTGACCAACTCCAATACCAGGATTTAATCGAACCGCTACACTACCACCAGGATTTATTTCGCCAAACTGCTTTAGCTGGGCAAGAGAATCTACACTCATGAGGATTCCCTGATCAATAACGTATAACATTTCATCTTTTGATATGTTATTGCTAATGTAAAAAATCTCATTAGGTTTGTATCCGGCTTTAAGCAATACATAAACTTCTCCCGGAGATATAGCATCTGCATGGAGTCCTTCTTCTCGTATAATCTTCAACAATTCTAAATTAGAATTAGCCTTACTGGAATAGTTCACAGTAACATGGGGGTATGAAACCAAAGAAGTCATTTCCCGGCATCGCTGTCTCAAAATAGATTCGTTGTAAACATATAAGGGGCTACCATATATTTCTATTAGTTCTTGTGGAGTGGTATTACCATAAAAGTTGGTTTTCTCGGTAAAATAATTATCCATAGTTTATGCCTCCAATATTACAGCTGAAGTAGAATAATCTTATAATACGGAAAAAAGTTTTTCTTGTCAAGGAAGATAGGCTTTTTAACTCTTTGGAAGGAAATTCTAAATTATTGTAGAATAATGATTAGTAGATGTGGTAGAGACATTGTACTAGTCCTGATTAATAAGGTTATGGCAATTGCGCGTCAATGAAAACAAAGGAGGAAAAAATGCTATCAAGGGTTAAGAGTGGAGGCATTTTTGGTATTGATGGTTATATTGTTGATGTAGAAGTGGATATATCAAATGGCCTGCCTGTTTTTGATATAGTTGGATTACCTGATTTATCGGTTCGCGAATCCAGAGAAAGGGTAAGGGCGGCTATTAAAAATAGTGGTTTTGAGTTTCCTGTTAAGCGAATTACAGTGAATATGGCACCAGCTAACACTAAAAAAGAAGGTTCGGCTTTTGATTTAGCTATAGCAATCGGTATTCTAAAAGCAACGGAGCAAATACCAAATGTTGATAGTTTTGATCCTTTGTTTCTAGGAGAATTGTCTTTAGATGGTACATTAAGGCCAGTAAAAGGTGTCCTTCCGATGCTTCTATCTATAAGAAATAGCCATAAAGATGTAATCCTGCCTTACTCTAACGCAGAAGAAGCAGCTAATGTTTCTGAAATAAACATATATCCCTTTCATACTTTGAAGGAGCTAGTATCATATCTAAGAGGCCAATATAATTTGACACCATTTCAAAGATCCGATAATGATGATATTGGTTTTGAGACTGAATTTATGGAAGATTTCAGCGACGTAAAGGGGCAAGAAAGCGTTAAGAGAGCTTTGGAGATAGCAGCTGCAGGAGGCCATAATGTAATTATGATAGGTCCACCGGGATCAGGTAAAACCATGTTGGCAAAAAGGATTCCATCCATTCTTCCTGACTTAAGCTATAAAGAAGCTCTTGAAATAACACAAATTTACAGTGTTGCTGGATTACTAAAAGAAGGAGAAGGGTTAATACGATATCGACCATTTATGTCTCCCCATCATACTATATCCAGTACAGCTCTGGTTGGAGGTGGTAGAATACCAGTTCCTGGTCAAATTAGCCTGGCTCATCATGGTGTTCTTTTCCTGGATGAATTACCAGAATTCAAAAAAGAGGTATTAGAAGTTCTGAGACAGCCTTTGGAAGATGGGAAAATAACAATATCCAGGGCTTATGGTACTGCTACATTTCCAGCTAAATTTATGCTGGTGGGTAGTGCCAATCCATGCAATTGCGGTTATTTTGGTTCAAGTAATGGCAATCAAGAATGTATTTGTACACCCACACAAATAAGAAGATATTTAGGTAAAATTTCAGGTCCCTTAATGGACCGATTTGATATACATATTGAGGTTCCAAGCTTATCCTTTCAAAAAATAAGCGGTAATGATAAAGGTGAATCCTCTGCCAGTATTCGTGCTAGAGTTAATAAAGGGCGAGAAAGGCAAATGGAGCGTTATCAGGAAGAAGGCATTTACTATAATGCCCAGCTAAGTGCAAAACTAATTAGGAAATATTGTGTTCTAGATAAGTCAGCAAGAGCTCTGATGGAGCAAGCTTTTTCTTCTATGAATCTTAGCGCAAGAGCTTATGATAGAATTTTAAAAGTGTCTCGTACCATAGCTGATTTAGAAGGTGATAAAAATATTCAAACCCACCATATAGCTGAAGCCATTCAATACAGGTCTTTAGATAGGCAGTATTGGTCATAATTGTGATATTGCCTATTGTATAATACTTTAATTTAGTAAGGAGGACCATGATTGGAACAGGTTGAAGAAAGAATTTTTTGGGTATGGTTGTCTCAAATTCCCGGTATTGGTGCAAGGCGTTTTCATGTTTTAATTGAATATTTCGGCGGGGCTGATCGGGTATGGTTTGCATCGGAAGAAGATATTACTGGCTTAGCACCATCTCTAGGAAGAAATGTAGTGAATGAAATAATAAACCAAAGAAATAACAATACTTTGGATAGAATAAAAAAGATGTTGGATTCAACTGAGTTCAGAATTATTACATTACTGGATGATGAATATCCTGTTCTACTCAGGCAAATCTATGATCCGCCGCCTGTTCTTTATTGTAAAGGCTTACCAATAGAAAACAATCATCCTACTATTTCTATTGTAGGTTCTAGAAGATCTACTGCTTATGGAAGACAAATGGCTGAAAAGTTTAGTTATGAGCTTGCATCAGCTGGAGTGACCATAGTAAGCGGACTAGCAAGAGGTATAGACGCTATGGCTCACTATGGTGCTTTGAAGGCTGAAGGAAGGACAATCGGGGTTTTAGGATGTGGGATTGATGTAATATATCCGCCAGAAAACAGAAGGCTGTTTAGTAAAATGGAACAAGAGGGTACTATAATAACCGAATATCCACCAGGTGCAAGCCCTGTAGCAGGAAATTTTCCTGCAAGAAACCGAATTATTAGTGGAATGACTAGAGGTGTATTGGTTATTGAGGCAGGAGAAAAAAGTGGTGCACTTATAACAGTGGATTTTGCTTTAGAACAAGGAAGGGAAGTATATGCGCTTCCAGGAAATATAAACGTATCTCAAAGTGTTGGCACAAATAAACTTTTAAAAGAGGGAGCAAGATTAGTTACAGAAGTTCATGATATTCTCGAAGATCTTGGGTTGCAAAAAGAAAAAGTGGAAAATGAGCCTAAATCTGTTCAGCTTGATTTTTTCGAAACCCAGGTGTATAATGCTCTCCAAGAAGGAGAACGACATTTGGAAGAATTGTCAAAGATAACAAAATTGGATATAAATAGGCTAAATGCGGTATTAACAATGCTTGAAGTAAAAGGAATAGTAAAACAAATGCCAGGCAAAATATTTATTAGAAACTGGGATGCTTAATAACATTGGAGGTTATACAATGGCACAAAATCTAGTAATAGTAGAATCACCAGCAAAAGCAAGGACAATAAAGAAATTTTTAGGAAGAAACTATAAGGTTGAAGCATCTATGGGACATGTTAGGGATCTCCCTAAAAGTCAGTTAGGTGTTGACATAGACAATGATTTTGAACCTAAATATATCACCATTAGGGGAAAGGGTGAGATCTTAAAGAAACTAAGAAAGGAAGCACAAAGTGCTAGTCAAGTATTCCTGGCTACAGACCCGGATAGGGAAGGAGAGGCTATTTCCTGGCATTTAGCGCATGCACTTAAGATCGATGCTAATAGTTCATGTAGAATTGAGTTTAATGAAATTACAAAGACGGCTGTTAAAGAAGCTATAAAGAAACCCAGACCTATAAATAAAAATCTAGTTGATGCTCAGCAAGCAAGAAGAGTATTGGACCGTATAGTCGGATATCAAATAAGTCCACTATTGTGGAGAAAAATTCGCAAAGGCCTTAGTGCTGGGCGTGTACAATCGGTGGCTACCAGGATCATTTGTGAAAGAGAAAGAGAAATTCAAAACTTTATACCAGAGGAATATTGGACTTTGGTAGGAAATTTTCACAAAACAGGACATACTCAGATATTTGAAGCAAATTTCTATGGTCGTAATGGCAAAAAGGTTGAACTGAAAAATCAACAGCAAGTTGAAACGATTATAAAGGAGCTTAATGGAACGGATTTTGTTGTTGATGAAGTTAAGAAGGGCATAAAAAAGAGGAATCCATCACCTCCCTTTACTACTAGTACTCTTCAACAGGAGGCATCTAGAAAACTTGGATTTACTGCTCAAAAAACCATGATGCTTGCTCAACAGTTATATGAAGGAATTGATATAGAGGGTGAAGGGTCTGTGGGTCTAATCACATATATAAGGACGGATTCTACTCGAATCTCAAATGATGCTCAACAAGAGGCTTTAAACTATATACTGTCTAAATACGGAAAAGATTATAGGCCTGATAAACCTAATGTTTTTAGAGGTAAAAAAGGAGCACAGGACGCTCATGAAGCTATTCGTCCTACTAGTATATTAAGAGATCCTGAACTTATAAAAAATTCTTTGAAGAGGGATCAGTATAGGTTATATAAATTAATTTATCAAAGATTTTTAGCTAGTCAAATGACTCCAGCGGTTTTTGAAACAATGACTATTACAATAAAAGGTAAAGAGTATGTCTTTAGAGCTACTGGTTCACGGAAGATTTTCCAGGGCTATTCCGTTTTGTACGAAGAAGGACGTGATGATGCTCAAGAAGAAAAGGATATAGATTTACCCGAAGTAGAATCAGGAGAGAAGTTAGTTTTAAAAGCGCTAGTACCTAATCAACATTTTACACAGCCTCCTCCCCGTTATACTGAGGCATCCCTGGTACGTACTCTTGAAGAAATGGGTATTGGCAGACCAAGTACTTATGCGCCTACAATTCATACTATAACTACAAGAGGGTATGTGGAAAGAGATAAAAGGACCCTGATTCCAACTGAATTAGGTTTTATAGTTAACGCTCTGATGACAGAATACTTCTCCGATATAGTGGATTATGAGTTTACTGCAGATATGGAAGAGGTTTTAGATAAGGTTGAAGAAGGGGAGAAATATTGGAAAGATATAATAAGGGAATTCTATCCTTCTTTCAAGAAATTGCTTGATTATGCTGATGGACAAATTCCGCAAATAGAGATTAAGGAAGAAGAATCTGATGTAATATGCGAAAAATGTGGAGTAAATATGGTAATCAAGACGGGACGATATGGTAAATTTCTGGCATGCCCTAACTTTCCAGAATGTAGAAATACCAAGCCCCTTTTAGAAGAATTAGATGTTCCATGTCCAAAATGCGGCTCAAATATAGTTACTAGAAAGACCAAAAGGGGAAGGAAATTTTATGGCTGTAGTCAATATCCTGAGTGCGATTTTGTGTCTTGGGATCCACCAGTAAAAGAATCCTGTCCAAAATGTGGGGAGTTCATGGTGGAAAAAAATTATAGGGGAACAAAAACTATCTCATGTTCAAATAACGACTGTAAATATAAAATGAAAAAGGAAATGAGTAGATAATGAGTTATAAGGTTGCTGTTATAGGTGGAGGATTAGCAGGCTGCGAGGCTGCATGGCAGTTAGCTAATAGAGGAATAAAAGTTGCTTTATACGAAATGAGACCTGAAAACAGGTCTCCTGCTCATACAACTTCATATCTTGCTGAACTAGTATGTAGCAATTCTCTTAGATCAGACAGACTAGAAAATGCAGTAGGCTTGTTAAAGGAGGAAATGAGGAGGCTCAATTCCCTAATTATTAAGGCTGCTGACCTTCATCGTATTCCTGCAGGAGGTGCTTTAGCAGTAGATCGTGAGAATTTTTCAAAATATATAACACATACTATTGGTGCTCATCCCAATATTACTCTTTATCGTAAAGAGGTAAGGGAGTTACCTGATACAGAGTATACTATTATTGCAACTGGGCCATTGTCTTCTCCATCTATATCAAAAATTATATCTGAGCTCACTAGGGAGGACTATCTGTATTTTTTTGATGCTGCAGCACCAATTGTAACTGTCGAATCACTGGATAGGAGCAAGATGTTTAAAGCTTCTCGCTATAGTAGAGGTGATGACTATCTTAATTGTCCTATGAACAAGGAAGAATATACGAAATTTTGGAATGAGCTAGTCAATGCAGAAGTAGTTACTTTGAGAGATTTTGAAAAAAAAGTATTTGAGGGTTGTATGCCAATTGAGGTAATGGCATCAAGAGGTATAGATACCTTAAGATTTGGTCCTCTTAAACCTGTTGGATTGGTTGATCCCCGAACAGGAAAAGAACCTTATGCAGTAGTACAACTAAGACAGGATAATCATAGAGCTACACTATACAATATGGTAGGTTTTCAAACCAATCTAAAATTTGGAGAGCAAAAAAGAGTCTTTTCCTTAATACCGGGTATGGAAAATGCAGAATTTGTAAGATATGGTGTAATGCATCGAAATACTTTTATTAATTCCCCAAAACTGTTAAACTCTTTTTATCAAATGAGAGATAATCCTAAAATTTATTTTGCTGGACAGATAACAGGTGTTGAGGGATATGTGGAGTCAGCAGCTAGCGGGTTTCTTGCTGGATACCATTTAGCAAAGACTATACTAGGCGAGCCTATGCCTGATTTTCCCGATACTACTGCTATAGGTGCTTTATCCCATTATATATCTAATCCAGCTATTAATAATTTTCAACCTATGAACATTAATTTTGGTATAATGCGTCCCTTAGATAACAAGGTTAGGAATAAACAGCAAAGGAATAAATTATTATCAGAAAGAGCTCTTGAGGTCATTGATGTAATAATGGAATCTTTATAATTAATATCGAAAATGCTTGAATTTTGTGAAATAATATGATAACATTTCACTGTTTGGTTGATTACGGCAAAGGAGGTAAAGCCGCGTATGCTAAATGGGACAACAATAGTAGCGGTTAGGAAGGGTGATCAAGCAGCAATTGGTGGAGATGGACAAGTTACCTTTGGACAAAATACCATTATGAAACATGGGGCCAGAAAGGTTAGGCGCCTTTATAATAATAAGGTTTTGGTGGGATTTGCAGGTTCTGTAGCAGATGCTTTCAGCCTAAGCGAACGTTTTGAAGCTAAGTTGGAGGAATACTCGGGAAACCTTGAGCGAGCGGCTGTAGAATTAGCTAGGGAATGGCGTTCTGATAAAGTGCTTCGCAAATTAGAGGCCATGCTTATAGCAATGGACAAGGATACCCTTCTTATAATTTCTGGCACTGGTGAGGTGATTGAACCAGATGACCAAATTGCTGCTATTGGATCCGGAGGCTCCTTTGCTATGGCAGCAGCAAAAGCCCTTTTAGAGAATACAGACTTGCAACCCAGGGAGATAGTACAAAAATCATTAGAGATTGCAGCGTCCATATGTGTTTATACTAATAATAATATCTACATCGAAGAGATTTAGGAGGCGGCGCTCATGGAATATTTAACTCCAAAACAGATTGTACAACAGTTAGATCGTTATATCATAGGTCAACACGAGGCGAAAAAATCTGTAGCAGTAGCTCTAAGAAATCGCTATAGACGTAGCTTAATAGATGAAAAACTGAGAGAAGACATAACACCCAAAAATATAATAATGATGGGACCTACCGGTGTGGGTAAAACGGAAATAGCTAGACGATTAGCAAAATTAGTTGAAGCTCCCTTTATAAAAGTGGAAGCGACTAAGTTTACCGAGGTAGGATATGTTGGTCGTGATGTAGAATCAATGGTTAGAGATCTCGTGGAAGCAGCCATTCGAATGGTGAAAAATAAAAAAATGAATTCTGTAAAAGAAAAGGCTGAAATAGCTGCAGAAGAAAGGATCTTAGACATACTTCTTCCCACAAAAAAACGCAAACCTACTAATCCTTTAGGACTATTTTTTCAACCCGATGATGGGGATTATGAAGATGAAGAAGAGGATGAGCACGATCAAAAATACCAGTCAATATCCAACACCAGAGAAAAATTTCGCCAAAGGCTTAGACTAGGGCTGATGGAGGATACATTGATTGAAATCGAAGTAGAAGATTCGAAATATTCTGGCATAGGCTTTATTCCTGGTCTTGGTAACGAAGATATAATGATTCATATTCAGGATGTTTTTGGGAGTATAATGCCTCGTAAAACTAAGAAGAGGAAGACCACTATAAGGGAAGCAAGGAAAATTTTTCAACAAGAAGAAGCTGATAAACTTATAGATATGGATGAGGTAATAGAAGAGGCAATACAAGCTACGGAGCAACATGGGATTATATTTATAGATGAAATTGACAAGATTGCTGGCAAGGAAATGAGCGGTGGTCCTGACGTATCTCGTGAAGGAGTGCAAAGAGATATTTTGCCAATAGTAGAAGGAACTACCGTTATGAGCAAATATGGTCCAATTAAAACAGATCATATATTATTTATTGCGGCTGGTGCTTTCCATGTTTCCAAAGTATCAGATTTAATACCGGAGCTTCAGGGGCGATTCCCTATAAGAGTGCAATTAGATAGCTTATCCCAGGAAAACTTTGAGCAAATACTAACGCAGCCTGAAAATGCGCTTTTAAAACAATACAAGGCTCTAATGAAGGTAGAGAGTATAAATTTAGAATTTTCCCAAGAAGCTATTTCTGAAATAGCGAGGATTGCCTATTTACTTAATCAACAGAAGGAGAATATAGGTGCTCGCCGGCTACATACGGTTATGGAAAAATTGATGGAAGATTTGTCTTACAATGCTGAAGATCTTTCAGGTAGGGATATTGTGATAGATAATGAGTATGTACATAAGGCACTAAAGGGACTTATAGAGGATGAAGATGTTCATAGATTTATCCTATAGGCTAAACTGAAATATGGACTAATAAATACATCATTGCTTATGATTACAAGTAATTTAACAAGGAGTGAATCATTTTGTCAACCAGTTTATTGGAGAAAACTAGAAGGTTAAATAGAATTATTCAAAGGTCAGGATCAGATCCTGTACGTTTTTCCGATTTGACAAGAGTACTCAGTGAGCTCTTGGTGAGTAATATATATATTATCAGCCGTAAAGGAAGGATGCTAGGCTATACTCTAGTAGACGATAAATGCATAGAGACCTGGGAAGCGGATATGACTAAAGAACCTAGATTCTCTACTAATTCTAACAACCAGTTATTAAAGATAACCGAGACCTTGGCAAACGTAAATGTAGAGAAGGGTTGTGTCATAACTGAAGCAAATCCTAATAATAAGTTTGGAAAGTTTACTTCCATAATTCCTATTAGCTGTGGCGGAGAGCGTTTGGGAACTTTAATCATTGAAAGGTTAGGAGAAAGGTACACTGATGATGACCTTGTATTAGCTGAATATTGCGCTACCATAACGGGTATGGAGATTATAAACGCAAAAACTGAAGAAATTGAGAAAGAAGCACGGGAAAAAGCAGTGGTTCAGATGGCAGTTAGGACTCTATCTTTCTCTGAACTAGAGGCTATTGAACATATTTTAAACGAGTTAGACGGTAATGAAGGATTACTTGTAGCTAGCAAAATTGCAGATAGGGTTGGTATTACTCGTTCTGTAATAGTAAATGCCTTGCGCAAGCTAGAAAGTGCTGGTGTTATCGAATCCAGATCCCTCGGTATGAAGGGAACTCATATTAAGATATTGAACGATAAGCTATTTGACGAATTAGAGAAAAATAGATAAATAAAAAGAAGTGATTATATGAATGATGGAATGATCAGGTTGAAGTCAATATTGAAAGAGAATGGTTATAAACTTACTCCTCAAAGGCGAGCAACTTTGGAAGTTCTGGTAAATAGTCAGGGAGAACACATGAGTACTGAGGAAATATATAATGAGGTCAGAAAAGCTCATCCTCAAATTGGACTAGCTACAGTATATCGAACCATGATTTTGCTAGAGGAGTTGGGAATCTTAATTAAACACAATTTTGAAGATGGAAGATATCGTTATGAACTAAGCCATCCGGACGAAGATCATGACCATCATCACTTGATTTGTCTCAAATGTGGGCAGGTAAGTGAGGTTGAAGAGGATCTACTAGGATCTTTAGAAGAAATTATTGACAAAAAACATGGATTTAAAGTAGTAAATCATAAGGTTAAATTCTATGGTCACTGTATAAACTGTCAGTAAAACTCTGCATTAAAAAACGCAGAGTTTTTATTCTGTCATATTGTTGATCATACAGACATGTTCATAATTGGTATAACTAAGGTAAAGGATACACATAATAAATTGGCAAGAATCTATTATGGAATTTCTAACAAAGGGAGATGTAGTATGAAAGGTATAATAATGGCAGGAGGCGCTGGATCTAGACTCCGTCCTCTTACCTGTGACTTGCCAAAACCAATGGTACCAATAATGAACAAGCCTGTTATGTTTTATAGTGTTGAACTACTAAAGAAACATGGGATAGAGGATATAGGGGTGACTCTGCAATACTTGCCTAGAGTAATACAGAATTATTTTGGCGATGGTAGCAAGTATAAAGTGCGATTACATTATTTTATTGAAGAAAGTCCTTTGGGTACAGCCGGAAGTGTAAAAAATGCACAAAAACTTTTGGATGAGACTTTTATTGTTGTAAGTGGAGATGCACTAACAAATATTGATTTGTCAAAAGCAGTAAAGTTTCATCGTAAAAAAAGGTCAATAGCTACACTTATATTAAAAAGAGTGGAAGTACCCTTAGAATATGGAGTAGTAGTAACGGATCAGGATGGTACAATCACCAGATTCCTAGAAAAACCTGGTTGGGGAGAAGTGTTTAGTGATACTGTAAATACAGGCATATACATATTAGAGCCAGAGGTTTTAGATTATTTTGAACCAGGGATAAAGTTTGATTTTAGCAAAGATCTTTTTCCAATGTTACTAAAGAATAATAAACCTATGTATGGATATATAACTGATGAATATTGGTGTGATATTGGAGATACCAAGTCATACCTACAATCCCATTTTGATATGTTGGATGGGAGAACAGGAATTTGTATAGAATCAATGAAAAAAGATCAAAATATATGGATAGAAGAAGGAGCATATATCCATCCCAAAGCTAAAATTAAGGGGCCTTGCTTTATTGGGCGTAACACCATAATCGCAGAAGGTGCTGAAATTAATCCTTTTACGGTTATTGGGGAAAACAACTATATTGGGCAATATACAAGTATAAAGAACAGTGTTTTGTGGGATCACAATATTCTTGATAAGAATGTGGAAATTAGAGGTTCTATACTATGTAATAATATCAGAGTTGGCAACAATACTAGAATTTATGAGGGCAGTGCAGTCGGTGAAAACACCTTTATTAAACAAGATGTTACCATAAAACCAGATGTTAAGATTTGGCCTAGAAAGACAATAGAACAGGATATAGTGATAGAAGATAATGTTATATGGGGAACTAGGCTAAGAAAAACTTTCTTTGGTAATGATGGTATCAAAGGGTATTATAATACGGAGATAAATCTCCGGTTTGCTTCATGCCTAGGTGCTGCATACGGAACAGAGCTTAAAGAGGGAAGTCGGATTTGTATTAGTTCAAATCATCATAATGCTAGTATAATGCTAAAATATGCATTAATTGCGGGTGCACTATCTGCTGGTTTAGAAATAATAGACATAGGCAACGCTATTACACCCATAGCTCGTTATGCAGTTAGATTTATGGACTTGGATGGCGGCATTCATGTAGGATGTTGTGAAAGTGATCCTAACAAGATCCATATAACACTAATTAATAGTAAGGGAACCAATTTGCCTGATTCCGTAGAAAGGAAGATAGAAAACATTTTTATTAACGGTGAGTTTTGTGTTAAGGTACCTGAGAAAATAAATACAGTGAGTACTATAAAGGATATTACAACCTTCTATATTAAAAGCCTAATTAATTCTATTGATAAGGAAATTATTAGAGAGAGAAATTTTAGGATTTTGTTAGATACACAAAACAAGTACATTTATACTCTTTTCAATAATATTGCCAGGGAACTAAACTGTCATATAACAAGGTGTAGTGAAAATATAAAAGACGCTGTATTAGTTGATAAATATGACCTTGTCTTTAGAATAGATGGAGAGGGCGACAAAGTAGAGCTTTTTGATAAAAATGGACTTCAAATAAAAGAAGAAGTTATGGTTGCTCTTCTTAGTTTACTTTGCCTAAAGCAGGATAGAAATATTGATGTGGTAGTACCTTATTTTGCACCTTCTGCTATTGAAAAGATGGCTAAAACTTATCAATGCAATATTGTAAGATCAAAAACTAAAAAACAAACCATTATGGAAGAAATTCTTAAAATAGGAGATAATAATCGTAGAACATCACTAGAAAGATTTTCTATCTATTTTGATGGGATAGCCACCATCTTGAGCTTGATGGAATTAATGGCTAAAGAAGATCTGGAATTATCTCAAGTTATAGAATCTATTCCTAAAATCTATATGTCTACAAGAGAAATTAGGTGCCCTTGGAATGCAAAGGGACGTGTTATGAGAACCTTAATAGATCGTGCCAACTCAGGTGAATTTGATATAGAAATGTACGAAGGAATAAAAATAAACCAAGATAAAGGATGGACCCTTATCTTGCCTGATTCCGATGAACCGTTGATAAGAATCTATAGTGAAGGAATATCGGAGGAGTATGCGGAAGAGTTAAATGATTTTTTTGAAAGGGAGATCACTAGGATACAAGATCAGTAAATCTAATTTCACAGACTAACCTTTCGGGGTTAGTATTTTTTTAAGGTTGATTTGTATTTATTTATAAAGTATAATAGTGTTTATTGGATTTGAGCGGAAATCTAGATATAAGGAGGAGGAGAAATATTAGTGTCATCAAAAAATAATACATTAAAATTAATTCCCTTAGGTGGTGTTAACGAGATCGGTAAAAATATGACACTCCTAGAGTATGGGAATGATATTATCGTAATTGATTGTGGTGTTAGTTTTCCTGAGGAGGATATGTTAGGTATAGATTTAGTCATTCCTGACATAACTTATCTTTTGAAAAATAAAGAAAAGATAAGAGGTATTATAATAACCCACGGTCATGAGGATCATATAGGGGCATTACCCTATGTTTTAAAGGAAATAAATGTGCCGGTATATGGTACTCGTTTAACCCTTGGTTTAATAGAGGATAAGCTTAAAGAACACTCTTTAGACAAGGTAAAACTTCATTGTGTAAAGGCTGGGGATAAAGTCAAGTTCGGTGTATTTAGAGTGGAAATGATAAGAACCAGTCATAGTATAGCAGATGCCATTGCTCTGGCTATTCATACTCCTGTAGGAGTAATTGTGCATACAGGAGATTTTAAAATAGATTTTACTCCAATTGATGGTCAGGTAATTGATTTAGCTAAATTTGCTAAGCTAGGGGAGAAAGGTGTTCTTGCATTGCTTGCTGACAGCACCAATGTTGAGCGACCAGGTTACACCATGTCTGAAAAGATAGTTGGCGCTACATTAGAAAATATTTTTGGTACAGCTAAGGGTAGGATAATTGTTGCGACTTTTGCCTCTAATATTCATCGTATTCAACAAATTATAAATGCTGCAGTGAAGTATAATAGAAAAGTATGTGTTTCTGGTCGTAGCATGGTCAATGTAATGACCGTGGCTATGGAATTGGGATATTTAAAAGTTCCTACTGGAACTTTAATCGATATCGATCAAATCCAAAACTATCCCGATGATAGAATGGTTGTTATTACTACAGGAAGTCAAGGAGAACCCATGGCGGCTTTATCTCGTATGGCTTCATCGGATCATAGAAAAGTTGAGATCACCCCTGGAGATATGGTAATTATTTCCGCAAATCCAATACCAGGTAATGAAAAACTAATATCTAAAGTTATCAATCAATTATTTATGAGGGGTGCTGACGTTATCTATGAATCACTAGCTGACATCCATGTATCAGGGCATGCATGCCAAGAAGAATTAAAATTAATTCATACACTGGTAAAGCCAAAATTCTTTATACCAGTTCATGGAGAGTATCGCCATTTAAAGCAGCATGCTAATTTAGCAGAATCCCTTGGTATGCCCAGACAAAATATAATGCTTCTTAATATAGGTGACGTGATAGAATTTACACCAAACTCCTGCAAAGTTACCGGTTCAGTAACTGCTGGAGGCGTATTAGTCGATGGTTTGGGGATTGGTGATGTAGGTAATATCGTATTAAGGGATAGAAGACATCTTTCTCAGGATGGTTTAATGGTAGTAGTGGTAACTATTTCTAAAGCCTCTGGCTTGACAATTTCAGGACCTGATATCATATCTAGGGGATTTGTCTACGTTAGGGAGTCGGAGCAATTGATGGAAGATGCAAAAGAGGTAGTTCGTAAGGTATTAGATCAATGTGAAGAAAATCAGATTTCTGATTGGGCCACAATAAAATATAAAATTAAAGAAAGCTTGAAAGTATTCTTATACGAAAAAACAAAGCGTAATCCTATGATACTACCAATTATTATGGAAACATAATATAAAATCTCAACTTGTCAAATACTATACGGCCATATATAATGAAAGAACAGTATATAATAGCATGGTTAGATAATGCTAAGCAAGTTGACAGGTGGAGGATAAATATGGCGCAGAAAGAAAAGGGTTTATTGTATAGATTCATTAGAAAATTGCTTATATTCATCATAAGCTTAGGGATAGTTATATCTTCTGTATACATGGGAGTAAATTTTGTATATAGCAAATACATTATGCCAGTAGATTCTAATAATACTGAACTCGTGGAAATTGAAATACCTAGAGGTTCATCTTTAGATGCTATATCACAGATTCTTTACGATAACAATCTGATTCGTAGTAAAACTGCCTTTAAGCTGTACGTGGATGTTTCAAACAAGACATCGCAGCTTAAAGCAGGAAAATACAAATTATCAAGGAATATGGAACTAGGACAAATAATGGATGAACTTCTAGCAGGGAATGCTGCATCAGATACAGTAACTATAACCATAATAGAAGGTTGGGATATTCGTAAAATTGCTAGATATCTAGTAAAAGAGAAGGAATTTCAGTTTACTGAACAGGAATTTATAGATGCGGCGAAAGTAGAGAATTTCACTGATTTTGTTTTTCTGCAGGATATACCAGAGGAAAGAAAAAAGGGAGAAGTAGGCACTTCACCTTTAGAAGGATATCTTTTTCCTGATACCTATATAGTATACCAGGATGCAAGCCCTGAGGATATAATGAGAAAAATGTTGGTTCAGTTTGAAAAGGTTTACAATGAGTCAGTATTAGAAAAAGCTCAAGCATTAGAAATGACTATGGATGAAGTAGTAACATTAGCTTCAGTAATACAAAGAGAAGCTAGAATGAGTGAAGATTTTGCAAAGATTTCCGCTGTGTTCCATAATAGGCTTAATAAGGAAATGCCTCTAGGCTCTTGTGCAACTGTTCAGTTTCTTATAAATGAGGATCGTTGGATACTAACTGAGGAAGAAATGAATATAGACTCACCTTATAATACCTATATAAACAAAGGTTTGCCTATAGGTCCTATAGCTTCACCTGGTCGATTAGCCTTAGTGTCAGCAGTTAATCCCTATGAAGAATTTATGGATCCAAAGAAACCCTATCTATACTTTGTTCTGAAAGATCCAAAGACTGGCGAGCACGTATTCAATACAGATTATGACCAGCATTTAAAGGATAAGGAAAAGTATGAGGGAGAATGGAGTGAATAATAGGGTTCACCTTATAAGTGAACCCTTCACTTTTTCTATATGGATAAAGGAGGTATTACATGATAAAAAAACCAGAACTGTTAGCACCAGCTGGTAATCTTGAAAAGCTAAAAGTCGCTTTTGCCTATGGTGCTGATGCTGTTTATATGAGCGGTAAGCAATTTGGACTTCGTGCTTTTGCAGGCAATTTTGAAAACGATGAAATAAGAAAAGCTATCCAATACGCTCATTCCATAGGAAAAAAAGTTTATATTACAATGAATATTTTTGCTCATAATGATGATTTTAAAGGTATACAAGAATATATGGAATTTTTGTCGGAAATTGAGGTTGATGCAGTAATTATTTCAGATCCAGGGATTCTTTCTTTGGCACGCAAAATTATGCCAATATTCCAATACACATGAGCACTCAAGCAAACAATACAAACTGGTATAGTGCAAATTTTTGGCATGAACAGGGAGTTAGACGTATTATTTTAGCCAGAGAGCTTTCTCTAAAAGAAATATTAGAGATCAGACAAAATACTCCAAAAACACTAGAGCTAGAAACTTTTGTTCATGGAGCTATGTGTATTTCTTATTCTGGGAGATGTCTTTTAAGCAATGTTTTTACTGGTAGAGATGCCAATAGAGGAGAATGTGCTCATCCATGCCGATGGAAATATTCTATTGTTGAAGAGAAAAGACCTGGAGAATATTACCCTGTTTTTGAAGATGAACGAGGCACCTATATTATGAATTCCAAGGACCTTTGCATGATAGAATATATTCCAGAGCTAATTAATGCTGGTATTAATGGATTTAAGATTGAAGGGAGAATGAAATCTAGCTATTATGTAGCAACTGTGGTTCAAGCTTATCGCAAAGAAATTGATTCTTATTTTTCAGATCCAGAAGGCTATAATATGGACCCTGACTCACTGGAGGAAATAAAAAAGGCTAGCCATAGGCCTTTTACTACTGGTTTTTATTTCAGAAAGCCTACTGCTCAAGATCATCAATACTTGGACAGTCATTATATCAGGCAATATAATTTTGTGGGGATGGTAAGAGGATATGATAGGGAGCAGGGACTAGTAGAAGTAGAGCAGCGGAATTATTTTGAAGTAGGCGATCAACTTGAAATCATGGTCCCAGGTGAAGGATATATAGAATATAAAGTTAATACCCTGCTTGATGAGAATAGGCAACCCATATTAAAAGCACCGCATCCCCAGCAAACAGTATACTTACCCTTGGATAGGGAAATAAAGCCTTATTCTATAATGAGAAAAAAGATAATAGAATAAAAATTTTCCTTCTTGGGATAATATATATAAATGTTTTATCCTAAGGAGATTATTATGAAGATGAAGAATTTATCAACCCGTAAAAGGGTTGTTTTTTTAGGATTATTTATAAGTATACTATTATTTGCATTAACAATTAGATTAGCACATATACAAATAATACTAGGTAAAACTTACTCTAAAAAAGCATTAGAACAGAGAACCCTTCCCATAGCTATTCATAAAGTAAGAGGGGATATATTAGATCGCAATAAAATTCCATTGACTAGAAGGCAGCAAGGTGACTTTTTGTTAATATTTCCAAGATTTTTTGATAACAATAATCCCCTCTTAGATACCATTTGCAAGATGACAGAAGTAAATAATGAAAGAATGGTACAGATTTTAAGTCAAAATAAGTCTTTTGTGGAATATGAGATTATTAATCCAAACGAGGAGGTGGAAAGGCAAATTAAACAGGGAGAGTATCCTGGTTTAATGATATTACGAAAGAATAAACGATATGATGATACATCTATAGCTCGGCATCTAGTTGGATATTTGAGAGAATACGATCATTCTCCCCAGTCAGGTATAGAGAAGGAATATGACAAATATCTTCATTCTGATGATGTTGTTATGGTTGATGCAATAATCGATGCCCAAAACAGGCTCCTACCAGGTACAACATACAGTTTGCAAAAATCTCCCCAACCCCATTATAATGTGCAACTTACCATAGACTACTATATCCAAAAAATACTGGAGGATGTCCTAGACAGACATATTGAGAGGGCAGGAGGAGTGATTGTGGATGTGCAAACTGGTGAAATTTTAGCATTAGCTAGCAGACCTAATTTTGATCAAAACAATGTTTACCAAGCATTAAAAGATAAGGATAGCCTTTGGTCTGTACCAATGAAGGCTTTCCCTCCCGGCTCATTGTTTAAAACAGTTGTTGCTGCCGTTGGAATAGAACAAGGGCTATATACCGGAGAAACACCCTATACCTGTAACGGGAAAATATCTATTAATGGAATTACATATAAATGTAATCCTAGCATTCAAAGTTTAGGTGAAATTAATATAAGACAGGCTTTTGCTCATTCCTGTAACGATTTATTCATAAATATTGCTCAACAAGTTGGTGGACAAGCCACTATAGATATGGCCAATAAGTTGGGACTAGGTCAATCTCTAGATATAGGTTTGGATAACGATCCGGGTAATCTACCCACAAAAAGCCAATATTCAGGAGCTGGGATTGGAAATCTTGCTCTTGGACAGGATAAAGTAGAGACATCTCCTTTACAAATAGCTCAAATGATGACCATTATAGCTAATGATGGCATTAAAAAGGAATTATCCTTGGTTAAAGCCATCATTGATCAATCAGGTAAAGTTTTAAAGAATTTTAATTATATCCAATATGAACATGAACAAGTAATAAGTTATAATACTGCAAAAGAATTAAAAACATGGATGATGGATGTAACTGAATACGGGACTGGAAAGAAAGCATTTAGTAAAAGGGTGGGAGGTAGTGCAGGAAAAACGGGTACGCCTCAGATAACAGGAGATGATGATGCTAAATATTATGGTTGGTTTGCAGGTTTTTTTCCATTAGTTGACCCAAAATATGTTACAGTTATTTTAGTTCGCCAAGAGTCTGAAGGTGGTGACAAAGCAGCAAAGATCTTCAAGGAAATAGCTGATGAAATTATTATTCATACTGAAAATATAGTACTTCCATAGTGCATGTCCCTTAATGGATGGGATATGCACTTTTTTTATATCACCTTCATACTATATAGAACGACAATTATTACGGAGGTGCCATATAATGCTCTCAATTGCCAGCGGGATTGTTTCTATATTAAAATGCATTTATTTACTTGCCTCCCATGTATCCGGAAGCTATTCATTTCCCCAACCTCTTAGTCCAGAGGAAGAAGCCTATCACATTAAACGCTGCACACAAGGATCAGAAGAATCAAAGAATATTTTAATAGAGCATAATTTACGTTTAGTTGCACATATAGTAAAAAAATACGCAAATACAGGGAAAGAAGTTGATGACTTAATTTCTATTGGTACTATTGGTCTAATAAAGGCAATTTCAACGTTTAATCCTGAAAAAAACACTAGGCTAGCAACTTACGCTGCCCGCTGCATCGAAAATGAGATATTGATGACATTACGTTCAGATAAAAAATCTAGGGGCGAAGTGTCATTACAAGACCCTATTGGTACAGATAAAGAGGGTAATGAGATTTCTCTGCTTGACGTTTTGGGTACGGATACAGATAGTGTTTTGGATGAAGTTGAATTAAAACTACAAATCCGAAAATTATATAATAAAATGCAGTCTGCGTTGAAAAAGCGTGAAAGAATGGTTTTGGAAATGCGTTATGGTTTAGTCAATGGAAGAAACAGGACACAAAGGGAAATTGCACAGATTTTAGGTATTTCCCGTTCTTACGTTTCTAGAATTGAAAAGAAAGCCTTAATGAAGCTTAGCAAGGAATTTAATATAGACAGCTGTCACACTGGTTGACAGCTTTTTTACATTCAGTTAATATATCTGTAATAATACAATCTTAAGGAAAAAATTGTTGAAGGGGGAAAATATGTTTAAAGCACTTATTCCAAATGAAAGTTATAATAGCATTCATGATATAGATTTGATAAGTTTATATAAAAAAGGATATAGGAACATTTTGATAGATGTTGACAACACTATTTTACCATGGAATTCTAATGAAATAAGCGCTAATTTGAGGAAGTGGATAAAACAATCAGAGGTAATAGGCTTTTCTGTTTTTTTATTCTCAAATAGTAGTCCTTCGAGAATTGGAAAGCTAGCTCAGATGTTGAATATTTCTGCTATACCAAAAGGAGGCAAACCTTTTTCTTTTGCTTTTAGGAGAGCCTTGAAATATATAAGGGGAAATCGAAACAATACCATAATGATTGGAGATCAGATATTTACAGATATATGGGGAGGAAACCTTTGCGGACTTTATACAATATTAGTTAATCCTATTTCTACCAGGGAGTTTTGGGGTACCAAAGTCAATCGATTTCTAGAAAGATTATTAGTAAAAAGGAGGTAACCAATATGAAAATAGCAGCCAGCACATCATGTGCAGCGGTTATAGGTCATCCTATAAGCCATAGCATTTCGCCTGAGCTTCATAATAGAATTTACCAAGCTTTGGGTTTGGATATAGTTTATTTAGCCTTTAATATATCAAAAGATAACTTTGCACAGGCCATAAAAGGATTAGGCGCTTTAGGTTTTATTGGTTTTAATGTAACAATACCTTATAAAGAGACCATAATCCCCTATCTAGATTCAATTGATCCCGCTGCTGCAGCTATTGGTGCTATAAATACAGTTAAGATAGATAATGGGAAACTTATTGGCTACAATACCGATGGCTTAGGATTTCTGGATTCTCTGACAATAAATAATATTTATTGTAGTAATCGTAGAATTCTAATTATAGGGGCAGGTGGTTCGGCAAGAGCAATTGGCATTTGTTTGATTGAACATAATCCAAGAGAAATTATCATATTGAATCGTAGGATGGATAGGAGTAAACAGTTGGCATTAGATATCAATAAATTTGCAAAACGCAGTATTGCAAAGGCTGTCAATAGTGTACCAGAGGATGTTGATATAATTATTAATACCACACCACTAGGAATGTGGCCTAATGTTGAGCAAAGTCCACTGGAAGGTTATGTTTTTAACTCTAAAACTGTTGTATGTGACATAATATATAATCCATATATGACTACTTTTTTAAAAAGAGCTAGTGGACAAGGATGCTTAACAGTTAATGGTCTAGGTATGCTAATAGGCCAAGGTGTAAAAGCTATTGAAATCTGGGCAGATAAAAAAGTCGATAGTTCTATAATAACCATGGTCTATGATGAATTACGCAACAAATTAAAGCAGCAAAATAGCATTAGTTAATAAAATAGTAAGCAAAAGTAAAAATGAATATATAATATGTTATGGGGGTGGACAAAATTAATAGAAACGCTAAAGAATATGTTGTTTCCAATAATTTAGCTGCTTTGATTCCTTCATCCCTGGCCAGACAATATCATTTATTTCCTTACAAACTGGAAGGAAATAATCTTCTTGTGGCGATGGAAGATCCATATAATTTTGTTGCCATAGATCATATTAAGAGAATTACTGGCTTTGATGTGATACCTTATCAAGTTTCTATAGAAGTAATTCATCACTATATTAATCATTTATATAAAAATGAGCCTATAGAAAAAGCATTACAGGAATTTTTCGAACAGTACCCAGTTTCCTCTGGGTTACAAACCAATCAACCGGATTACCCTGCTGAGCCGATCACTTCTGCACCAATAGTAAAATTGGTAGACTCCTTGATAAAACAAGCAATTGAGCAAAGTGCCAGTGATATTCATATAGAACCTATGGAAAATTCAGTACGAATTCGCTATAGAATAGACGGATTATTGTGCAATATTACTAATCTTCCATTGGAGACCCATAACCCCATTATTACGAGATTAAAATTCTTAGGTAATATGAATATTGGTGAAAAGAGGCAGCCGCAGGATGGCAGATTTGAATTAGAGGTTATGGACCGGAATATTGATATTAGAATATCAACTATTAATACTATATATGGAGAAAAGTGTGTATTGCGTCTTTTAGATCGTGATTATTTCCTATTCCCAAAAGAAAAACTTGGGCTTTCCAAGGAAAATATGGAAAAGTTTAATAATTTATTAAAAATTTCCCATGGTGTAATTTTAGTTACTGGACCGACGGGAAGCGGAAAAAGCACGACACTTTATACCATGTTAAATGAAATCAATGATGAAAAAGATAACATAATAACAATTGAAGACCCGGTGGAATGCAAAATTGCTGGAATAAACCAAATTCAAATCAATCCAAAAGCCGGTATTACTTTCTCCAATTCCTTACGTTCAGTTTTAAGGCAGGATCCAGATGTAATAATGATAGGAGAAATAAGGGAGCATGAAACTGCTGAAATGGTAATTAGAGCTGCAATAACCGGTCATTTGGTGCTTAGCACTGTTCACACCTATAATGCAATTGGAGCCATTAGTCGTCTTCTGGATATGGGAGTAAAAAAATATTTGTTAGCAGATGCTTTAGCAGGAATTATTTCACAGCGTTTAATACGAAAGGTATGCACGCATTGTCGCAAATCTTATAGACCAGAAAAAAATGATTTGGAAAGAATTGGTGTTTCACCAGAAGAATATGGACATTGGTTTGAAAAGGTTGGTTGTATTAAATGCAATTATACGGGTTATAAAGGTAGAACTGCAATACATGAAATTTTACCTATAGATAAAGATATTAATAATTTGATATTAGAAGGAGCAAGCAGCGATATTATAAATAAACATGCAGTACAAAATGGTTTTATTACTTTAAAAGAGGGGTGTATCCAGGCATTTAATAAGGGGATAACAACTTACGAAGAAATCATGCGCATCTTGTATACTTTTGAATAATCTTAAAAATTATTATATTATAATCATTGAGTATTTTTGATGAAAAAAACAGTATTCTACTATATAATGTTCTTACATAGGACTAAAGACCTATAATATTAAAGATCAATAAAACCAAGGTCGAAGTTAAGAGAGGAGGCCGGATTTGGACAGCATCTATTCTATAGATATAAACTCTCTTTTTAAAATAACAATAGAGAGAAATGCTTCAGATTTACACTTAATCCCTGGCGCTCCACCTTATATTAGGGTTGACGGCAAGCTTGAACCCCTTGATATGCCTATTATTGCTTCTGAGACTCTAAAGAATTTAGTATATTCTATATTGACTGAGCAGCAAAAGAGTATTCTTGAAAAGGAGCTTGAACTAGATTTTGCTTATTCCATATCAGGCGTCTCAAGATTTCGTGGAAATATTCTGTACCAACGAGGTACTTTGGGTGCTGCTTTTAGAGTAGTTCCCTATAAGATTCCAGACATAGAAACTCTAGAACTACCAAGGGGCGTTAAAGATTTATGTTCTTTATCTCAGGGATTAGTACTGGTTACAGGTCCTACTGGAAGCGGAAAATCGACAACTCTGGCAGCTATGATAGATTATATAAATTCCAACAGGTCTCTTAATATTTTAACATTGGAGGATCCTATTGAATTTCTTCATAAACATGACAAATCTATTATATGTCAGCGTGAAGTTGGAAGTGATACTCATTCCTTTTCAAAGGCTTTACGTCATGCTTTACGCCATGATCCAGATGTAATCTTGATTGGTGAAATGCGCGACTTAGACAGCATTTCTATAGCTTTGACAGCTGCAGAAACAGGACATTTGGTTTTATCTAGCTTACATACTCAAAATGCACCTTTGTCTATAAGCCGTATTATTGATGTTTTTAATGATGATAAAAGATCATATATAAGACAACAATTATCAAATTCTCTTCAGGGTATTGTATCTCAACAGTTAATACCGAGAAAGAATAGTACAGGCAGAGTAGTTGCGGTTGAGTTTATGTTAAATACTCCAGCAGTAAGAACTTTAATAAGGGAAGGTAAAGAACATCAGCTTTACAGTATAATACAAACTGGCAATGCATTAGGTATGCAAACTATGGATCAATCTTTATTTAGGCTTTACCGTGAAGGGAAAATATCTATGGAAAATGCTTTAAATTTCTGTATTGATAAAAAAGAAATGAATAGAATGCTGGCAATTATTTAGATATTAATACACCTTTATACCTAAGGGGGAGGTAAGGTGGAAATTTTTTATTATGAGGTAGTGGATAAATATGGGAATATCCTAAATGGCAGTATTGATGCAGAACATGAGGTTCAAGCATATCAGAGGTTAAAAGATAAAGGATACATGATAATACAAATAAAAAAGAAAGATAAGTTTAATAAGCTTTTCTTATCCTTTTTTAGAAATAAAAGAGTAACTATAGGAGATAAAGTTCTTTTTAGTCGTCAATTATCAGCGATGATAAATATAGGGATTCCAATTACCCGAGCTTTATATACTCTTAGTAAGCAAACCCACAACCCAACTTTTAGAAATGTCCTAGAAGATATAACTAGAAATATAGAGAGTGGCATAAGTGTTTCCTCGGCTTTTGCCTCTTATCCTTCTATATTTAATGACTTGTATATAGGAATGATAAAAGCTGGTGAGGTAGGTGGTAATTTAGGGGAAACTCTAACCAGGTTAGCTAGCCAAATGCAAAAAGAAAAAGTGTTAAAGGATAACCTTAGATCAGCAACCATATATCCTTTTTCAGTAATGCTTTTTTCTGTAATAATTGTTTTGGCAATGCTGGTGTTTCTAGTTCCTATTTTTGAAGGATTTTTTCCAGAAAACATTGAAATACCATTTATTTCAAGGATTGTGATTTTTTTATCCCATTCTCTACGTAATTTTTGGTATATATGGCTAGCTATAATGATGTTTCTTGTTGGCACAATACTCATTTATTTTAGAACCGATAGAGGGTCAACTGTACTAGAAAAAATATGGTTTAATGTTCCTGCTTTTGGATCTCTGTATCATAAAACTATTATTACCAGATTTGCTAGAACCTTTTCTACTCTTTTTTCTAGTGGAATTCCTGTTATTCAGGCATTAGAGACATCAGGCAAGTCCACAGGGAGTAAATTATTATCCCAAGTTATACATGAATCCATTGTAGAAATAGAAGAAGGCAAAAAAATTGGAGAAACCTTTGAAAAAAAGTGGATTTTTCCTCCTATGGTTTCCTATATGATAACCGTTGGCGAGGAGACAGGCTCTTTGCCTTCATTACTAGATAGAGTTGCTGAGTTTTATGAGGATGAAGTGGCTACTATTAGTAAAGGAATTTCATCTATGATTGAACCCATACTTCTTATATTTGTTGGTATATTAGTGGGAGTCATGCTAATCTCCTTGTATTTACCGATATTTACTATCATTACTCAGACAAATATTAGTTAGTTATATTATTAAAATATGCAAATTCGGGCGGTGAACAAAAAGAAATATGGTGTTATTTAGGAAGATCGCTGTAGGAATAGAAATAGACGATAAAGAAATCAGAGCTGTACTACTTCAAAAGAAAAAGGATAATATTTACCTTACTGGATATGATCGTATATCACTAGCACCTAGTACTGTTGAGGATGGGGTAGTTTCTAAAACTAAAGAACTGGAAAACTATATAAAGACCTTGTGGGGGAAAAATAAGTTTGGTAAGAAAAATATCTTCTTAGGCTTGTCCAATCAGGATGTTATGATAAGAAAAGTATCTTTTCCTAATATACCCAAAGAAAAATTAGATCTACTAGTATCCAACCATGCACAAGAATATATTCCTTTTTCTCTTGATAATTGTGTTCTAGACTATATGATAGTTGGAGAAAAAGAAACAGAAGATGTAAAGCAAGTTGAGGTATTGCTAGCAGTAGCCCAGTTGCCCATGATAAAGGATTTTTATGAATGCTTTAATAATAATGGGTTAAAAATACAGGACATAAAAATCGCTTCTCTTTCATTATTAGATGTTGTTAAAGAAAGTGAAACTAAAGGTGTTGTAATCTTTGTTGATATAGCTAATAATTTGGCTAACCTTGTTATAAGTATAGACGGGTCTCCCAAATTAGTTAGAGTATTGAGAGTTAATCTTGCACAAGCTACAGGTTTAGACCCTGCTGCTACACCCGATAAAATGGAATTGTTGGAGATTGTTCTATCTACATGGACTCAAATTCTATATAACGAAATAAGGTCATCAATACAGTATTTTCAAACGCATGAAGATATAATCTCATTTGACAAAATTATATTAAGTGGCTGTGGCTGTCGGATTATGGGGTTGGACAAAGCCTTGGAAAACAGTACAAATATACCAGTAGATTATATTAATCCTATTCAAAGGATAGAAGTAGAGCAAAATTTGGTTATCAAAGATGAGCTTATAGATTATGCCACATGCATCGGTCTGGCCTTTGCTGGTTTGGAGTGAGAAGAAAATGAATGATATAAGTTTATTGCCTACATCAATAAAGTTATCGCAAAAAAGGTTCTATATATACCGAATTTCTATTATAGTTACCATATCACTTATAATAATAGGGATTGTATCTTTTGCTGTTATGTTTATCTATACAAAGGTTATTAATAATAAACTAAAACAGCTAATATCTCAAAGGGTAGCTACAGATGCGTATGTTGAATCAAAAAATAATGTTCTAGTAACTCAATATGAAATAGATAGCCTAGTAAAAATAGTGGATAAAGTCATGGGTAATGTTCCCGAATGGTCAGAATTACTAACAGAAATAGATAAGTGTACAACTAAAGATATAAAAAATCATATTGTCAAAGGGAACTATGGAGGCAATGTCTCTCAATTCAAAATCAATGGGTACACTGTTAGCCAGCAAAGCCTCAAGATTTATATGGATGAAATAGGCAAAATAGCATCTGTTAATGAGGTAAAATTAAGTTTTATTAGACAGCATGATATAGAAAATGCTGATCAGTTTGAATTTGAAATAGTAGTTTATCTGAAACTAGATAATCATGACAAGGAAGACACACATAATAAGGAGGAAGGGTATGAAACTAACAATTAAAGAGAGAAAAACACCAATACCCTTTACCATTGCCGTTGTAGTATTAATTTCAATTATGTTGCTGTTAGCAAACCAATGGCGAATAATATGCAATGCTCATAAAGAGTTAAATGAAGAAATAGCCGTTATGGAATCACTTAGTCTAGAGCTAGATAATATAAACAAACTTGTAGAAGATAAGGGTCTATTAGTGGATAGACTAGATTCTTTGCAGAATATAATCCCATCCCATAAAAATCATGTAGATTTACTGGACTACTTAATTTCAATATTTACAGAACATAATGTGCAGATAATACAATTGGAATTTGATAGCTATATAGATAAAGAGAGTTATAAGGAATTACCAGTAAATCTTTCAATGAAAGGACAATATAGTGACATTATAGATGTAATCGAAGATTTTAAGATGGGAAGCAAGCCTTTAAGAATAGATCAATTACATATGGATAAAACAGACAACCATTTGACTTATTGTGATCTTCTCGCCTATGCATTTATAAGTGATAAAGCTGATTAATAATTTTTGATCTGAGGTGTTTAAATGAAGAATACAGCCAATAAGAAATTACTGGGTGACTATCTCATCGAGGCTGGTATTATAAATGAGCAGCAACTGGAAGAGGCTTTGGAATATCAAAAGCAGATGCTGAAACAGGGAAATGTAGGTTTATTAGGGCAGACTTTAGTAGAACTGGGGTACTGTACTAGTAAGGATATTATGTTGGCTTTAGCTATGAAAGATGGAGTCCCCTTTATGGTTCTAGATAAGGATATGATAGATGAAAAGGCAGTTTCTTTGCTTTCTTATGAAGTTATGCTTAGATACAAAGCTGTACCCATAGGTTTCGAAAATGAGAAACTTTTAGTTGCTATGATACATCCTACAGATATTATTGCTATTGATGATCTTCATATTTTAACTGGATATGATATACAGCCTATTATTATTCCTGATTATCAGCTTGAAGCAGCCTTAGAACAGGCAAAATTAGGAGTATGGGGAAAAGCAGCCTTTAATTTGCATAAGAGAGCTGATTCGGACTCTCGTTATATTAACAAAGTAGACGACAATCAAAATGAACAGATTGAACAGGACGTTAGTTTTGATATCGAAGTTATTGATGAAGCAAATGATAGACCAGCAGTTCAGCTTGCGAATGTAATTTTTAATCAGGCAGTAGAATTTAGGGCTAGTGATGTTCATATTGAGCCCTTTGAAAACAAGATGCGTATTCGATTTAGAATTGATGGTGTATTACATGAAATCATGAATCCACCAAAGAAACTTCATTCATCTTTGGTTTCTAGAATAAAAGTTATGGCCAATATGGATATAGCTGATCGAAGAATTCCTCAAGACGGGAGAATTACACTCCGTATCCATTCAAAAACCATTGATGTGCGGGTTGCCTCACTGCCTACAGCTTATGGTGAAAAGCTAACCCTTAGGTTGTTGGATCGTAGTGAAAAGTTTATCACTCTCCCGGAGCTGGGTTTTCCAGAAGGGCAGCTTGATATTTTTTATAGAATTATTAATCTTCCCTACGGCTTTGTTTTAGTAACAGGCCCTACAGGGAGTGGAAAAAGTACCACTTTATATGCTGCTTTAATGCAGCTTAATTCTATAGATAAAAATATTATAACAATTGAGGATCCCATAGAAAGAAGACTGGATGGTATTAATCAATCCCAGGTTAATGTAAAAGCCGGTATGACATTTGCATCGGGACTGCGCTCTTTCTTACGTAATGATCCAGATATTATGATGGTGGGTGAGATAAGAGATCCAGAAACTGCTAGAATCGCCATAGAATCAGCGTTGACAGGCCATCTGGTGTTATCAACTCTACACACAAATAGTGCTGCAGGTGCCATAACTCGTTTAAACGATATGGGTATCGAGTCCTTTTTAACCGCATCAGCATTGACAGGTGTTATTGCACAACGCTTAGTTAGGGTTCTTTGTCCCCATTGCAAGGAACCTTACGAGATAAATAGATCAGAGATTTTAAATAGTATTTCTGATTTTCCTTTAGAAGAGAATGAAGATACAATAAAACTATATCGGGCGGGTTCTTGTTACAGCTGTAATCGAACTGGGTATAGGGGACGAATAGGTATATTTGAGATTTTACCTATAAGTGAGTCTATCAGAAAATTAATCCTTAACCGTGCTTCGGAGTATCAGATAAATGAAACTGCTCAAAAAGAAGGAATGATCCCTATTAGACAGCATGGTCTAATGAAGGTTAAAGATGGAACTATTTCCATAGAGGAATTACTGCGAGTAATTGTTTAAGCCTGTTTTATAGTTAAACGCCACCAATAGAAATTATTAATTATCGGCGTGAAACTATATTAAATAAAAACAAAAAGAAAGGAGATACAAATGAAAAACCATTTTAAAAAATCAAAGAAAAATCAAAAGGGTTTTACATTAGTAGAGCTTATGGTAGTTGTAGTTATAATTGGTATTTTGGTAGCTATAGCAGTACCTGTATACAGAAATGTACAGACTACCGCAAAAATAAAAGCAAATGATGCAAACATAAAAATTATTGAAAGTGCTATCCAGGTGTATCTGGCTGAGGGAGGTACACTTGATGATCTAGACATAAATTTACTTGTGACTAAGGGGTATCTCAAAGAAGTTCCAAAATATCCAGATAGTGATGAGAGATATTCCATAGAAGTTAACTCTGATGGAACTTATAAAATAATTGGACCAGTTTATGAAGAAACGGAATCAAATTTGCCAGGATAGGATACTTAATTTTATATAGAAAGAGGTCAAGTATTTATAGTATGTAGCTGAGGAGGGCTGTCATGAAGATCATAAAAGCACAAAAAGGGATGGCATTAGGGACAGTCCTCATTGTAGTTTCCATT
>JAAYGY010000041.1 GCA_012735575.1 Clostridiales bacterium | reverse complement strand
GTGGAGCACTCGGCTGTTAACCGAGGGGTTGCTGGTTCGAATCCAGCCTGGGGAGCCATATAAAATAAAGGTATTGCATATATGCAATACCTTTATTTTGTATCTTTTTCATTTTTTTTTGAAGCCTCCAGATTGGAAAGAAGATTGGAACTCAGGATAACATTTTGCCCTTCACTTTCTTTTAAGAATTCTTCTAGAGCATACAAACGACTACTCTTAATTATTTTTGGTTCTTTGGATTCACTTTTTGTAGGTAATTTTGATTCTTCTTTTATTTTAGATGTACGGGTTTCATTTTTTTTACTTAATGATGTTGAACTTGCTTTGTTCTCTATAATTTTTTCTTCTTTATCTTGGTTTTGATTTAAGTAGCATTGATCAATTAAATCAACTATATCTGATAATTGCTTTAGCTCTATTTCAACCTTCAGATTCTCTTTTATTTTATAATGTAGTAAAAGGTTAATTATTTCAATAGCTCCAGTAATGGAAAGCACCAATAAAAATATAAATGAATGAGGTAAAAACCTGTGCAATAGAACAAGTAATAAGGAGACTATTAAGGATATACCCCATTTAACTAGGTATGGTTTTTTTGAAAAAAAGGTGATTACTTTATGCATAATAACAAAATTAACAGAAAAAACAGCAAGAATTAGGATTAAAAGATCTAGCCAGTTTGTATAGGCCATATTTATTGCCTCCTAAAAATATATTTTTTATACGTTATATGTATGCATAAGAGACCCTATATATTTTCTACTACATTTATTACATGGGTAGGAAGCTTTAAACTTCCTACCCACGTATGATTACATTCCGTTCTACATTCCTGGGAATAAGTCAGGGCATTGTTCAGGGAAAGTTGGTGTGGTGCAAGCCCATTGGTATGGAGTGCAGTCGATGGTATTACCACGTGGTTGGCAAAATCTTGCTAACACTTCTAGCTTAACCTCTGTTTCTACTTGTATCTCCTGACAAATTCCTACATCAAAGAGGAAGTTGCCATTTACAGGAACATCACTCAATGAAATAGCTTCAGCGCTTATTATATTTAAAGTAATATTGTCTGTAGTAAAGGGTTCAGGGAAACATAGTCCGACTCTCTCAAGAATTTGGAAGCTATCTGTAAATGTAGTTATAGGAGTTGCGGAGCCAGTTGTTGCATTGAAAACACTAATGTTTAAAGTTACTGTTTTGAGTATTTGTGTGCAACCTACTTCGACTGGATTATCATTTATTATTACGGTTTTTCTAACAACACTTACAATATTTGTATCAACGTCTCCAGGCAGATTAATAGTTCCTGTGACAATAAGCTGATTGCCCTCGTCTAATGCTTCCTCGATTAAATCTAAAGAGTCTTCAGGTATTTCAATTTCCTGAACTTGAGTTGTTTCAAAGTAAACCCAATCATATACTTTGTTTACTCTGATGCATTCATTTCTTGGTTCTACTTGCTGGGTTTTAGGCGCAGTAATTTCATTAGTTTTATTATCACTCATATTAACCCATCCTTTCTATTTATAATGATATAATCTAATATTCTTGCTAAAGGAGTAGAAATATTTTTATTACATACTATTAAAAAAATATACATTGTGTTCCTATCAAACAGAGGATATTTTCCTTATCCTATAAAATTGTAAGTCATTATATAATAATATGATACGCGGTGAACCAGCACAAAGTGACAAAAACTACAAAGATGTTGAAAAAAAGTAGAAAATAAAAAAAGCACTGTCCAAATTGACAGTGCTATAAGATTGGATATTCTTAAATATTATATAGTTTTATAAATAGGATTTCCATTTACCTTCCAGGCCATCCCTATTTAAGGTTTCCATTATATAGTTTGCAAACTCTTCACTAGTGACACCAGTATCTCTACCAGTAATGGTAAGTTTCTTCTCATATTGGCCACATATATCAAGAGCCATGGATAGTTTTTTAGCCTCTTCAATGTATCCAATATGCTCCAGTAGCATTCCAGCAGCACGAATGATACTGCTTGGATCCGCATATTTTGCGCGGCCTTCTTCAACCATCCTGGGTGCAGAGCCATGTATGGCTTCAAACATAGCGTATTGTGTCCCAATATTAGCACTTCCAGCAGTTCCTACTCCTCCTTGGAATTCCGCTGCCTCATCTGTAAGAATGTCCCCATAGAGATTGGGTAAAACCATAACCCTAAATTGAGTTCTACGTTTGGGATCAATGAGTTTTGCTGTCATAATGTCAATGTACCAGTCATCCCATTCAACATGTGGATATTCTTTAGCTACTTCTTTTGCAATCTCTAAGAATTTACCATCTGTAGTCTTTACAACATTTGCTTTTGTAACTACAGTAACTTTATTAGCACCAGATTTGCTAGCGTAATCGAAGGCAGCTTTTATAATTCTATAAGAACCTTGATAAGTGGTTACGGTAAAATCAATATACAAATCATCATTAACTACTATACCATCACTACCAAGTGCATAGGCTCCTTCAGTATTTTCTCGGAAGAATACCCAGTCAATACCCTCTTCGGGAACTTTTACAGGCCTTACATTTGCGAATAGATCCAATTCTTTTCTCATTGCAACATTGGCACTTTCAATGTTTGGCCATGGGTCGCCTGCGCGAGGGGTTGTGGTAGGTCCTTTTAGGATGACATGGCATTTTTTTAATTCTTCTAGGACATCATCAGGGATGGCTTTATTATGTTTGGCTCTATTTTCAATTGTTAGACCCTCAATTACCTTAAATTTAATCTTGCCCTTTTGGACATCATCTTTTAATAAAAACTCCAGAATTCTCTGTGCTTCAGCTGTTATGTATGGACCAATTCCATCGCCACCAACAATTCCAATAACAATCGTATCCAGCTTATCATAGTTAATAAAATCCTTGGTGGCTTTCATCTTTTCAATTCTGGCAAACTGCTCCTCAATAAGTTTACCAAAATGCTCTTTCGATCTTAGAATTTGCTTTGAATAATTCAATATGCATCCCTCCATTTAAATAAATCTTCTTTGGCAATTCTTTTCTTGGTTTTTATATTATATACTATTTAATAGAAATAAACAAATACAGGATTATTGTACTTCAAGAACTTTCGCTGGTATCTTATAAATGCTATAATAAAAGAAAAAAGTGCGAAAATGGAAGGGTTGTTGGGTTGTTAATGAATAAAAAGTTTATTACCATTGGAGAACAGGCAGAAACAGAAATTATAATCAATCGTTCCAGGTTCATTGGGCGTGCATTTCATATTACAGAAGAGGAAGATGCATTATTATTTCTGGAAGACATACGACAAAAATTTCCTGATGCTTCTCATCATTGTTATGCTTATGTACTAGGGAGGGGAAGTACTATACAACGTTTTGATGATGATGGAGAGCCTGGTGGCACGGCTGGTATGCCTATACTTCAAGTGATTTTACAACAGGATGTGGAGGATGTATTAGTAGTAGTTACTAGATATTTTGGAGGTATTAAATTAGGTGCTGGTGGGTTGGTGCGTGCTTATTCTAAAACAGCAGCAGAAGTTCTTCAAAAGGCTGGCAAAAAGGAGATGGCCCTAAGCAATCGGGGTTCTATATCAGTGGACTATAGCCTTTGGGGGACTCTAGAATACTTTTTAAGGCAGCAGGGAGTTGAAATATTAGATACAGATTATCAAGAAAATGTTAATGTCAAGGTATTGACAAAAATGGACTGGAATAATTTTACCAATATGGTAGTAGAATTGACTAACGGTAAAGGGGTTTGCAATTTTATAGATCAGGTATATCATTCCTGGTAATAGATGTACTAGACCAAGTTTTTTAGCATAGGATTTGAAATAAATGGTTTTAACTTGTAAAGAAATTAGGAAAGTAGTATACTATATTTGCTGTTTGCTAGAAGTGTGTTAGGAGTGCATACAAAGTGAAATGGGAAGTGGTTTTAAGGTTAGTATTAGCCATGGTCATTGGTGGTATTATAGGTTTTGAACGTGAGCAAAGTAACCGACCTGCAGGCTTTAGAACACATACCCTGGTATGCGTTGGATCTGCTCTGGTTTTTCTAACCTCGCAGTTTGTCTTTGATGCCTATCATGAATTAGTTAATATGGATCCCACACGTTTAGCTGCTCAAGTGATTAGCGGTATAGGTTTTTTAGGTGCAGGTACTATAATGCATTATGGTCCTAATATAAAGGGATTAACCTCTGCTGCAACCTTGTGGGTAGTAGCATGTTTAGGTCTTGCTACAGGTGCGGGGTTTTACTGGGGTGCCATAACAACAACAATTATAGTTTATATAACCCTTAAACTCTTAAAAAAAGTTGAGGTAAACCTATTTAAAAATATTGGCACCACCGAAATTGCTGTTGACCTAAATAATGTTCCTGGCCAGATTGGTAAAGTTACCGAGTTAATGGGAAAACTTAATATACAGATTAAGGATATTAATATATCACCAGGTGAAGAATCATGGGTACATGTGACCTTTTTAGTAAGCTTACCACCTACATTAACGAGAAAGGCTCTTCTAGCAGAATTATCCAGAATAGAGGGCGTTTTAATAGATTGGGAGGATGAATCAAATGATACTTAGGGAATTGCTGGCTAGCACCCCTGTTTTTGAAATAGTAGGGCGTAGAAGGATCGACATAAAAGGAATAGCATTGCGTCCTGAAGATGCAAAGGAGGGATATCTATATATTTATTCAGATTCTGATGATGACACCATATCATATGAACAAGCCACAGAGCAGGCTATAGCCAATGGAGCCATAGCCATTGTTATTGGAAGAGACCACAAAATTACAGACAGTTCTGTAACTTTTGTAAGGACATATCATTATAGGCGTTTTCTTTCTGCAGTGTCTAGAAATTTTTATCACAACCCATCTCAAAATATGAGTCTAGTGGGAATTACCGGTTCTCATGGTAAGACTACAGTTGGCTGGATGATAAAATCAATTTTAGATGTGGCTGGGATTCAAGGAGTTATGTTAGGAGCTGATTATTACCAGGTGGGTCATGATTCCTGGCATGCTTATCCCGGAGGAATGAATCCCCTCAATATGAATGAGTTTTTGCATAAAGCGGTGAAACAAAAAGTTCACTGGGGCATAATAGAATGTAACTATACAGGCATTGTAGAAGATCAATTCAGTCATGTATGGTTTAATAGTATTATATATACTGATCTATATACATATCTCCAGAATCAGAAAGCGGATCACCATTACTTTGAAATGAGAAAAACTCTTATAGATCACCTGAAAACAACTAAAAGTCCTGTTATTGTAAATGTTGATGATTTTTACGCTTTTCAGTTGCAGCAACGTACTGGCAGTGTCGGTTATGGCATATTTAACGAGGCCGATGTTACAGTGCGAGAATTAGAGCTTTTTGAAGATTCAAGCCAATTCATATTGGTTACACCCAAGGGCGAGAGAAAAATCAGGCTCAATATTCCAGGAGTTCACAATGTGTACAATGCTTTAGCAGCTGTTGCCTGGAGTTTGGCAGAAGGGCTGGATTTTGATGACGTAGTAAAGGGTATAGAGGATTTTAAGGACATGCCTGGGCGAGAGGAAAGAATTACCCTCACAGATAGTGTTATAGTCAAAGATATACTAGACACAGACTTAGAGCATATAGAAGATGTGTTTAGCAGATTAAAGGACGCTAAAAAAGGAGACATTGTAACTATTTTGTGTATGGATGATTCTAAAGATATAGGAAAGTATAAAAAACTAGGCAGAATCATAGGTCAATATAAAGGACATTGTATTATGATCCACGATTATTATTGTAATAGTAATATGGATGAAGCTGAGGCTGCAGCAGCAAGAAAAATGGAGGGTGTAACATTACACAATGAAAACGATTACTATAAGGCTATTCAAAAAGCTGTTACTTTTCTCCCTCAAGGTGGCTATATACTATTAGTCAGAGGATAATAATATATGTATTTATAAAGAAACAAATGATTAGCTTATTTTAGATGAGCTATACTAGAGGAGTGATTCAATGGATGCCAAAAAATTTCTGGGCCAATTGATCGAAGTACCAGGCGTTTCAGGGTATGAAGATCAGGTCTCAAAGCTGATTATGGATACTTTTGAACCTTACTGTGATGAGGTATACCGTGATGATTTTTTCAATGTCTATGGTAAAAAGCTGGGCAATAAGTCTGGTAAGGGGCCAAAGATAATGCTAGCTGCTCATCTTGACGAGATTGGGCTTATGGTAAAAGATATCGACGACAGAGGATTCATAACTTTTACCAATATTGGGGGAGTGGATCAAAGAATCCTTTTATCTCAAGAAGTATATATCCATGGTAAGGAAAGGCTATTTGGTGTTATAGGTGCAAAACCGCCCCATTTGCAGGAGAGAAATGAAGCCCGAAAGGCCGTTCCAATGAAAGAGATGGTAATTGATGTTGGACTACCTGCAGAAAGAGTCAAGGAGCTCGTGACAATAGGTGATCTTATTACTTTTAAGAGCCCTTTGGTGGAGCTTACTGGAAGCAATGTTTGTGGTAAGTCCATAGATGATCGGGCAGGCGTGGTTATGATGTACGAGACCATGAAAGAGTTGGACAAGCTAGTATTTTCAGGTGAAATCTATTTTGTTGCAACTGCTCAGGAAGAGGTAGGAACAAGGGGAGCTATTATTAGTACCTATAAGATAAATCCTGATATAGGGATTGCCATAGATGTTACCCATGGAGACACACCCGATGCCTCAAGGGATGATACCCATGCCATGGATAAAGGGCCAGCTATAGGAGTAGGCCCCAATATGCATCCAAAGTTAACCAAAAAGCTTATGGATGTAGCTAAGGAATACGGAATAGATTATCAGGTAGAAGTTGCTCCTGGGCTTACTGGAACAGATGCCAGATCCATGCAGATTTCACGAGAGGGTGTGCCCACTGTGCTTATTGAGTTGCCCCTCCGATATATGCACACTACAGTAGAAACCTTGAACCTGGACAATGTTAAAAAAGCTGCCCGATTAGTGGCACAATTTATAGCATCAATGGAGGAGGGATGGGAAGAATGTCTGACCTATTAAAAAGACTAACCGAGGCTAGGGGAGTTTCGGGCAATGAAGACCAAGTGCGACAGCTAATATTAGAAGAGGTTACTCCGCTGGTCGATGAAGTACGTGTTGACAATATGGGAAGTATTATTGCCTTTAAGAAGGGTGTAAAATCTGACAAAAAAGTCATGCTTTGTGCTCATATGGATGAAGTAGGTTTCATAATAACTAGAATTGATGATAATGGAATGTTGAAGTTTGCTCCAGTGGGATCAATAGATCCTAGAATCCTTCCTTCAAAGAGGGTTAAGATTGGAGATAAGGCCATACCTGGGGTATTGGGCATAAAGGCTATTCATTTACAAGAACCCTCGGAAAGGGAAACAGCAGCAAAAGCCAAACAGATGTATATTGATATAGGAGCTAAAAATAGGGAAGAGGCTGAAAGATTGGTTAAGCCAGGAGACTATGCGGTTTTTGACAGCGAATGTGTTTATTTTGGTGATAGCAAGGTTAAGAGTAAGGCCTTGGACGATAGGGTAGGATGTGCAGTATTAATAGAATCACTAAAAGGAAGTTATCCCTTTGATCTGTACGCTTGCTTTACAGTTCAGGAAGAAGTAGGTCTTAGAGGTGCCAAAGTAGCCGCATACAGCATTCAGCCAGATATAGCCCTGGTTGTTGAAGGAACTACCTGTTCTGATGTTCCAGGGGTAGAGCCCCATAGATATAGCACTAGAATGGGAGAAGGCCCTGCAATATCTATAGCTGATCTTACTTCATACAGCAATAAAAAATTGGTATCTTTGTTAATTGAATGTGCAGAAAAAGCAGATATCCCATTCCAGATAAAGGAAAGCGTAAGTGGCGGTAATGATGCTGGTGAAATACAAAGAGCCCGTGGAGGTACTATGACAGCTGTTGTATCGGTTCCATGTCGTTATATACATTCACCATCATCAGTAGCGGATTTAAATGATATTAATAATACTCTTAGATTGGTTCAAGAATTCTTAAAAGGATGTGAAGCATTATGAAGGATTTAGTTAAAAAACTAACCAGCATTTATGGACCAGCTGGGAATGAAGAATTAGTTAGCCAGGCTATACGTGAGGAAATTGAGCCCTATGTTGATGAGGTTAAAGTTGATGTAATGGGCAATCTAATAGCTATTAAAAAAGGAAATGGAAACGGTAAACGTATAATGTTGGCTGCCCATATGGATCAGATAGGCTTAATGGTTACCCACATTGATGACAAAGGTTTTATAAGATTTACAAATCTAGGTGGCATATCCGTACCCAATTCTATTAACCGTAGAGTTATGTTTAAAGACGGGTTAGCGGGAGTAATCGGTTATGAGACAGAGGTAGATAGCTGGAAAGAGATTACATTGTCTAAAATGTACATAGATATTGGTGCTTCAAGTAAGGAAGAAACAGAGGAATTAGTTAAAATTGGCGATGTGGCAATTTATCATCCACACTTCTCCGAAAGCAACGGAAAATATATAAGTGGTGCTATGGATGATAGAGCAGGATGCGCTCTATTGGTACAGACCATAAAGAATATTAGTTCAACCCCCAATGATTTATACTTTGTATTTACCGTACAGGAGGAGCTGGGATTAAGGGGTGCCAGAACCTCAGCCTATGCTTTAGAGCCGGATCTAGGTATTGCAGTAGACGTAACTGCCACAGGAGATACTCCCAAATGCAGGCCCATGGCTGTATCATTAGGCAAGGGACCAGCTATAAAGATAAAAGATGCATCGGTATTAGCTCATCCCCTGGTAAAAGAACTAATGATTTCAACAGCACAAAAACATGGTATTCCTTATCAGTTGGAGATTTTGGAATACGGCGGAACTGACTCAGGTGCTATTCATCTGTCCCGTGGAGGAGTTCCATCTGGAGTACTATCAATACCCTGCCGTTATGTACACAGTGACAGTGAAACTATTGATGCTAGTGATATGGAGAACGGCGTTAAATTGCTTACCAAGATTTTAGAGGAAAATATAAATATTTAGCTTATATAGACTGATATCTTTATAATATGGGATTTGTAATTAATATTGCAAATCCCATATTTTTTAATTTTTTCCTACATGATCCAAAACTTTAACACAAAAATAAAAATCTATGGAATTATAGAATATAATTGTAAAGCACTAGAAGTGTATGATATATTAGAAATAGGGTAAGGATCAAATTAAATACTGGGGGAGGGCGAGCAAGATGAATACTTTCTGGTTAATGGTTATGCTTTTCATCTTTGGTGGCATTATGCTGATTCTTGAACTAATGCTACCCGGATTTGGCATAGCAGGTATTATCGGTATTATAGCCCTGGTTGCTGGGATAGTTGTTGGCTCATCGGTACTGGCTGCTGGTCAGCTGGCGGTTGCTATACTAATTGTATTTATTGCAATAGTAGTAATGGTGATATTAATATATAGATCTGCAACTAAAAATGGGAAAATTTCCAGATCCCTATTCTTACATTCAAAGGCTGACAAAGAAGAAGGGTACACTAGTACAAGGGACTATCAAGATATGTTGGGCAAGGAAGGGATTGCTATAGCCCCCTTAAGACCATCAGGTACTGGTGATTTTGATGGTGTTAAATTAGATGTTGTAACAGATGGGCAGTTTATTCCAAAAGGTACCAGAATAAAAATAATCAACGTTGAAGGATTTAGAATTTTAGTTGAAAAAATTGATAATACTATAGAGAACTAGTTTATTATAAAGATGAGTCAGTAATGACTCATCTTTTTGGTGTTCAATAATAGGATTTTTTAGCATTTGATTTTGGTGAATTTTTTAGTATAATATCAGGGGTGGAAAAAGCTCTAATAATTTTAAATACTATTTACATATTAGGAGGAATTTATGGATTTAAGTATGATAATTATGTTACTAGGTGGACTAGGCCTTTTCATTTATGGAATGAAGATGATGGGAGATGGCCTGGAAAAAGCTGCCGGAAGTAGATTAAAGAGACTTTTAGAGATTCTTACTGAAAACAGATTTATGGGACTGCTTGTGGGAACAATAGTAACTGCCATTATTCAAAGTTCTAGTGCAACCACTGTAATGGTGGTAGGTTTTGTTAATGCTGGTATCATGTCCTTGCAGCAGACTGTTGGAGTAATAATGGGTGCTAATATCGGTACAACAGCAACGTCTTTTTTAATTGCCCTAAATTTGACAGATATCGCTCCAGTTGCCATATTTATAGGTGTTGGACTGATGCTCTTTTCAAAAAAACATTCCTTAAGGAGTATAGGGGAAATATTAGCAGGTTTTGGCATACTTTTTATGGGAATGGATCTTATGTCTGGTTCTATGAAACCTTTGCGTGATAACGCTACATTTCATCAAATTATCGGAAAAGTGTCAAACCCCTTCTTAGGAATTTTAACGGGGACACTTATGACTGTAATATTGCAAAGTTCCAGTGCATCTATCGGTATATTACAAGCGTTGGCTTTACAGGGTTTAATAGGATTAGATAGTGCTATTTACATTTTATTTGGGCAAAACATTGGAACCTGTATCACAGCATTATTAGCTAGCATCGGAACCAGTACTAATGCAAAGCGTGCTGCTACTATACATCTATTATTTAACACAGTCGGAACTTTTGTTTTTTTGATAGCTATGACACTAGGCGCACCTTTTGTTGAATTTATCAAAGGTATATCGCCAGATAGAGCGGTAAGTCAGATTGCAAATGCCCATATTGGTTTTAATATTATTAACACAGCATTGCTATTTCCTTTTGGGAATTACTTGGTTAAAATATCAGAACACCTGGTACATGGTAAAGAAGAAAAATATGAAGAGATGCGGCTTAAGTATTTGGACAAGCGTATCTTAGAAACACCTCCAATAGCTGTTGCTCAAATTATGAAGGAAGTAGTTAGAATGGCTAGTATATCTAAAAATAATGTACAGATTGCAATGAAGGCCTTTCTGGAAAATGATCAGGCAGCCATTGATGAAGTGTATAGACATGAGGATGTAATAAACTATCTCAATCAAGAGATAACTCAATATCTGGTGTTATGTAATGGATTAGAATTACCTGAAAGGGATTTTCGTTTAGTAAGTGGTCTTTACCATGTAGTTAATGATATTGAAAGAATAGGGGATCATGCGGAGAACTTAGTAGAATATGCAGAGTACAGCATGGAACATAATCTCAGCTTTTCGGATATGGCAAAATCTGAGCTAATGGAAATGACCAATAAGGTTATGGAGATGTTGGAAAATGCTTTTAATGCATTAAAGAAACGTGATTTTAAACTAGCAGAGATGGTTTTAGAGCAGGAGGAAAAGATAGACGATCTAAAAGACAGGTTGAGAGCAAGCCATATAGAACGTTTAAATAACCAATTGTGTGCTCCTGAATCCGGTGTAATATTCCTTGATATAGTATCCAATCTGGAAAGAGTGGCAGACCATGCAACTAATGTAGTTCAATCAGTGCTAGACGAAGGAAAATGAAGGAATTATTAATTTTTACAAAATATCTTGTAATTCCCTTTAAAAATGATATACTTTTAAATATAACTATTATGAAAAATAATAGTTATATTTATTTTTGCAGACTTTGAAGGGAGGACTCTTTTTGAGACGGGGGAGAACCAAAGGACCATGGTCCCTATTTCTTTTTTTGATGGCAGGGATTATAGTCGGAAGTACAGTGGGTAGCATATTAGCTAAATATTCAGATGCCGAGCTATTTCAGCAGAGCTTCACTTTAGGAACTCAGGGGATGCCTGCTGTGCTGGATCTGATCGTTATAAAACTGTCTTTTGGGTTATCCTTAACCATTAACTTTGGGACTATGTTAGGTATATTAATAGGTATTCTTCTCTATTATAGGTATTAGGCTATGAGGATAATATTAGCATCTGCATCACCAAGGAGAAAGCAACTCCTTGAGCAAATGGGATTGAAATTTGATGTAATTATTAGTGATATAGAGGAAGACAGTCCGCAAAACTTGGCACCAGAGAAGATTTCTATGGAATTGGCTTATAACAAGGCCAAGAATGTGGCTTCTCAAATACATGAGCCGGCTATAGTTATTGGTGCTGATACTCTTGTGGTAAAAGACAGGATTCTAGGAAAACCCAGGGATGAAGAAGAAGCCCGCCGGATGCTCCATATGCTACAGGGTAAAACCCACCATGTGATCACAGGATTAGCACTAATGAACCCATGCACAGGGGAGGTTCAGAAAGGCTATGAAAAGACATTAGTGGAAATGGCACCCTTGACATTACGGGAGATAGATTCTTACATTAAACCCGGGGAACCAATGGATAAGGCGGGTGGTTATGGAATCCAGGGGTTAGCCGGTATTTTTATCTCTAAAATAGAGGGTTGTTATTTTAATGTTGTGGGATTACCCATACATTTGTTATGGGAAATGTTAAAAAAGTTTGGGGTAAATGTATTTGATTATAAGTAAGCCTTTTTGTTATCAAACAGTCTAATGTTGGCTATAATTAGAATTAGAATCAAGAATAGTGTACAAATAATAAGAGAAAATCCGATTTACAGGAAGGAGCTAAATGAGATCATGGGATTTCTTAATATATTTACTAGAGATATGGGAATTGATTTAGGAACAGCTAATACACTGGTACATGTTCGAGGAAAAGGGGTAGTTATAAGGGAACCTTCCGTAGTAGCTATTCGTAGCGATGCTAAAAAAGTGTTGGCAGTAGGAGAAGAAGCAAAGAGAATGATAGGCAGAACGCCAGGAAATATAGTAGCTATTCGCCCCATGAAAGAAGGGGTAATAGCTGATTTTGATGTAACTCAGGAAATGTTAAAGTATTTTATTAGAAAAGCCATAAAGAAAACCTTACCTATACATCCAAGAGTGGTGGTATGTGTACCTTCAGGAGTAACAGAGGTGGAAAAACGTGCTGTTGAAGAGGCTACAAGGCAAGCTGGTGCTCGTGAAGCATACTTAGTGGAGGAGCCCATGGCAGCGGCTATAGGTGCAGGCCTGCCTGTTCATGAACCAACTGGTAGTATGGTTGTGGATATAGGAGGAGGTACATCTGAAGTAGCCATTATTTCCCTGGGAGGAATTGTTACCAGCAAGTCTCTTAGGGTTGGTGGCAATAAGATGGATGAGGCAATAATCTCCTATATTAAAAAGGAGTATAATTTAATGATAGGAGAGCGCACTGCTGAAGAGATAAAGATAAATATAGGATCTGCTTATCCTATGCCTAAAGAGGAAGCTATGGAAGTTAGAGGAAGAGACCTGATTACTGGTCTGCCTAAAACTTTAAAGGTAACTTCTACAGAGATTATGGACGCTCTGAGGGAGCCTGTAAATAGTATAATTGAAGCAATAAAATTAACTCTTGAGAAAACTCCGCCAGAGCTAGCTGCTGATATTATGGATAAAGGTATTATGTTAACAGGTGGCGGAGCATTGTTAAATGGCATGGATAAACTGGTTAGACAAGAGACTGGCATGCCTGTTCACATAGCAGAGGACGCTATAGATTGTGTGGCTTTAGGTGCTGGACGTGTTGTAGAAGAAATAGAAACATTGAAAAAGGTAGCTTTGTCCACAAAGAATGTAAAATAGGAGGTGCTATAGGTGCCTCGATTATACAAAAACCTTTCCTTAATAATCGTAATCATTGCTATAATAGGGCTAATTGCTTTGATGGTATATACTGAGACTGGCAAGGAAAAGGCCTGGATAGTGGAAAATGCATTAGGCCGGATTTTGACCCCTGTTCAAAAGGGGCTTTATTCTGTATCTTCCTATGTTTATAATCTTTTTGTAGGCATCGGTCAGCGCAGCAGTATGAAAGACGAGTACGAGGAGCTAAAAGTAAGGGTTGCACAGCTGGAGAAGGAGCTTTATCGATTAGAAGAACTGGAAAAACAAAATGAACGTTTAAAGGACCTTGCCATGTTTGTAGATGACAATAGAGAAATAGTTGTCACTGGTGCTAATGTTGTTGCAAAGAATCCCGGAAGTTGGTTCAATAATATAACTATCGATAAGGGAACAAAGCACGGAGTAGCCGTTAATATGGCTGTAGTGACCAATCAAGGATTAGTAGGCAGGGTTATTGAAGTTGCCGATAACTGGTCAAAGGTACGTACCATTGTAGATGGCAAAAGCGCAGTTAGTGGAATTATACAAAGAAATCGTGATAATGGCTTGCTCAAAGGGAGCAATACCTTGGGATCAGAAGATGGCATGTGTGAGATGATATATCTTCCTGAGGATTCAAATGTAGCTCCAGGAGACAAGGTCCTTACCTCCGGACTGGGCGAGATATTTCCAAAGGGTATTTATATAGGTGAAGTGGTAGAGGTATTTAAAGATAAAAGAGCTTTATATAAAACGGCTATCGTTAAGCCGGGAGTTGATTTTCAGCGTTTGGAAGAGGTATTGGTAATAACCAATAAGGATGATTATGTATTAAAGCAGGATTAATTTTATTTTCTAGGGGGTGGTTTTACATGCGGGAAATGGTTATATTGGGAATATTACTGTTAAACTTGATAGTTCAATCATCTATATTCCCCTTTATAGAAATTTTCCATGTAAAACCAGATTCCCTGTTAACCTTAGTGGTTTCCTTTGCTTTAGTAGCTGGTAATCCCACTGGAGCTTTAGTAGGTTTTTGTGGAGGATTATTACAGGATCTTTTTTTTGGTAATAATCTGGGACTATATGCCCTTCAATACATGATAGTTGGATATTTAGCAGGATTATTACACGGGAGATTATATGTAGATAAGGTTTTTATACCTATGCTGGCAATCATTCCCACTAACTTATTGAAACAGACAGTAATGCTTGTATATAATTTTTTCTCACAATCCGGTATGTTTCAGGACAGGATGTTTATTCAGATACTTATTTTCGAAACAATATATACTATTGTGCTAATGCCTTTTGTTTTTAGTAGTATTGTAAAGCTATACGATAACAAATTTATGAGAAAAAAACGGCATTTTCCTAAGATTAGATAAAATTTAAGAATAGACGTGTTCTATTCTTTTTTATATACTTAAATCATGATAAAATATCAAGGTGAATACCATATAATCAAACTGATGTATTAAGCTGGGTAAGGGAGAAAACATGCTAAAAAAACTAAAGGATAGAAACATACAATTCGCTATAATATGTATAATTTGCTTAGCTGTATTAGCTGGTCAACTAGCCTATCTAACAGTAGCAAAGGGAGATGAATTATATGCCGAATCCCTAAAAAAGCAAAGGGTAGAGCTTAAACTTAAGGGAACAAGAGGGAATATTGTAGATAGATATGGGATCCCTGTGGCTATTAACCGTCAAATCTATTCGGTGCAGCTGGACAGGCAGCAATTACCTTCAGATCACGATGAATTGAACAATGTAATATTACGGATGTTAGAGATAATATACAATAATAATGATCAGGATAAGCTATTGAATCTTATACCCATAGAGATAGATTTAGATAGTGGAGAATATCGTTATACTTGGTCAGATGAGGATCAGGAGACTCAAGATAATAGATATAAACGCTGGAGCGACGATATAGGAGTTAAGGATAAGTTAAGCGCAGATGAGATGGTGGAGTATCTACGAAAGAAACGCTATGAAATTAGTGATGACGTGGATGATGAAATGGCTCTTGCCATAATATCTGTCCGCTTAAATATCTATATGAAAAGGTTCACACAATATGAGCCAATCCCTATAGCAGAAGATATTAGCGCTGAAACAGTTGTCCAGCTAGAGACTTTTGCGTCTGAAATGCCAGGAGTCCAGACCCTTGTCGATAGCGGCCGCTATTATCCCATGGGAGAGGCTATGTCTCAGATAGTTGGATATTTAGGCAATATTAGCAAAAACCAGATGGATGAATACAAGGCGCTGGGATATGATATATCCAGCGATAAGATAGGGCAAAAGGGTGTAGAAGCTTATGCTGAACAATGGTTGACCGGCAGCAAAGAGGAAAGACAGGGAAAACTAGTTGCTGAAAAGGATTCCTTTGGAAAGATTGTCAGGATTTTGGATGAAATTCCTCCTCAAAATGGAGATGATGTGGTGTTGACCATAGACAGTCAACTCCAAAGGTCCATAAATAATATTCTTAAGGAAGAAATAGAAAAGATGAGAGAGGGGTTGCCTCCCTATAATGAAGATAATATAGCACCACGGGCAGAGGAGGGTGCTGCTGTTGTTCTGGATGTTGAGACAGGTGAAGTGTTGGCCATGGTAAGCCATCCTTCCTTTGATCCTAATAGTCCTACAAAAGAAGGAGAACAATATTCTTTAGCCTTTCAGGGTAATTTTACACCGGGTTCTGTATATAAGATGCTTGTAGGAATTGCTGGATTAGAGGAAGGTGTAGTTAGCTTAAATGAAAGAATATATGACGCAGTAGCCTATAACAAGTATGATAAAAGGAATCCCCGCCGATGTTGGACTTCCAGGGGCCATGGATGGGAGGATTACGTCGACGCCTTGAAGCATTCTTGCAACTATTATTTCTATGAGGTGGCGGATCGGCTTGGTATAGAGGCTATTAACAAATGGTCTACTCTTTTTGGTTTAGATGGAGGAACAGGATTAGAGATTCTAGATTCGGAAGGTGATAAGAACATTATACCTAGTAAGGAGACAAGGTTTAGAGTCAATTGGGGTATAATGAAAAACCAGATCTTCAAAATCATGAAGAAATACGGTTATTTAAATAGCAATATGAGTATAGGAGATTTGACAGATGAGCAGGTAGAGCATATAGAGAAAATAATAGACTTTCCCTTGTCAGAGGATCGTTCTACAGAAACCGGCTTGAAGGAAGTCCAGGCCCTTACTGATTTATTAAAAGATATGGGTTATATCCAGGATGCCAATCAGGCAGCTGTTGAAATAAGAAGAGATGTGCTTTTCCCCTACAAGAGATGGAATCCCACCCAGACAGTAATTGCTGGAATAGGACAGGGAGATATATCTATTAGTCCTTTAGCTATGGCTAGATATATTGCGGCTATAGCCAATGGGGGAAAGGTACTGGAAACCCATGTAGTAAAAGACGTAGTAAGTTCAGATGGAAAAGTGATTGAAGAGACACAGCCAAAAGTCATAAGAGAGTTAGACATAAAACAGGAATATCTGGATGCTACCCTGGAGGGTATGTGGAGAGTGGTTAATGATCCCCAATCCAGCAGAGGTGAGTATGACGGAGGAGGTACTGCAGTATCTCATTTTAAGGATATGGATCCAAGCATTACACTTGCAGGAAAGACTGGAACTGCACAGGTGGATAACAATGAACTAAACAATAATGCATGGTTTGTGGCTGTGACTCCTTATGAAAACCCTGAAGTAGCTGTAGTAGTGGTGGTACCCAAGGGACGGACATCAGGAAATGCAGCCCCCATTGCGCGAAGGATTATCGAAGAATATTATAGATTAAAAGAGCAAAGGCGTACAGATGAACTACCGCAGCTTAATGAGCTGAAATAATAAAGAAATATATATTAGAGGAAATTTAGAGGATTTTTTGGAAGTTTGACGAATATAGTCATAGTAACAAAACTCAGCATGAAGGAGCTAATGCCATGAAGGAAAATAGCATTTTCTTCAAGGGAATTTTGGGAGGGCTGCAGGTCCATGTAGATCCACAAATGGATTTAGAAATTGTGAAGGAAAAGCTAAAGGAGAAGTTAGAATCAAGTAAAAATTTTTTCCAAGATACCCCTGTTAACCTGGTTTTTACCGGTAGAGACTTTAAAGATGATGAAAAAGAGGAACTTAAGGAATTCGTCGCCCAGCAGATCAATATAGGGTATATGGATTTTTATAACCCAACTGAAAAAGGGGAAGAGGAAAAGGAAGAGGAAAATAAGGAAGGTTTAACGCGGGGAACAGATGAGGGGATGACAAAATTTTACAAAGGTACGGTTCGTAACGGGCAGAGGATTGATTATCAGGGGAATATAATTATTATGGGAGATGTCAATCCTGGTGCAGAAATAGTGGCTGCTGGCAACATAATCGTATTGGGACACTTAAGGGGTATGGCTCATGCAGGTGTCAATGGAGATATGGATGCAGTAGTGATAGCGCTACGCCTACAACCAACTCAACTTCGCATTGGCAGCATTATCACTCGCTCTCCGGAGGGTGAGCTAGAAAAACCTGATTATCCGGAAATTGCTTATATCAAAGGGGATAATCTGTTTATCGAACCTTACACACCGGGCAAAATAAAATAAATATCATATTGCGACTTACTGGGAACAGGAGGAGGAACGAATATGGGAGAAGTATATGTAATTACATCTGGCAAAGGGGGTGTAGGCAAGACTACAACCACAGCAAACATAGGCGCTGCTCTGGCCATGAATGGAAAGAAGGTTGTACTTTTAGATGCTGATATTGGTCTTAGAAATCTTGATGTGGTATTAGGGTTAGAGAATAGAATAGTTTACGATCTCATAGACGTAGCTGAAGGGGCATGTAGGCTTAAACAAGCCTTGGTAAAGGATAAGAGATTTGATGGCTTATATCTTTTGCCTGCTGCGCAGACAAGGGATAAAACTGCAATTTCACCAAAGCAAATGCAGGACCTATGCAATGAGCTAAAAGAACAGTTTGATTATGTTCTTATAGATTGTCCTGCAGGTATTGAACAGGGTTTTAAAAATGCTGTTGCAGGAGCTGATAAGGCAATAGTAGTTACAATTCCTGAAGTCTCAGCTGTTAGAGACGCTGATAGAATAATTGGATTGCTAGCATCCAATGATCTACCCTATCCCAAACTTATAATCAATCGCTTGCGTATTGATATGGTAAAACGTGGTGATATGATGGGTATTGACGATACCATCGATATATTGGGAATAGACCTGTTAGGTGTTGTTCCTGATGATGAAAACATTGTAATATCTACCAATAGAGGAGAGCCTGTTGCAGCTGATACTAATTCCCTGGCCGGCAAAGCTTTTAGAAATATAGCAAGCAGGCTGGAGGGTACAGTGATACCAATTATGGATTTGGATACTGATAACTCGTTTGTGGACAAGCTGAAAAGGCTGTTTGGCATAGGCAAGAAACAATAAATTTGTTAGGGGGAAAGGGCTTGTTTGATTTTTTTAAGTTTTTTGGAAAAGAAGAGAGTTCGAGTAAAAACATTGCTAAAGAACGGTTGAAATTGGTTTTAATACATGATAGGGCTAATGTTTCTCCCAAGTTTTTAGATATGATAAAGGGCGATATCATGAAGGTAATTTCTGATTATATGGAGTTTGATAGTGAAGAAATTGATATTCGCATAACAAAGGTTCAGAATGAGGATAGCGATTATACTTCAGCTTTGATAGCCAATATTCCAATAAAAAAGATGAAAAAGATCGGAAAGAACCCCGGTTAAAGACTAATACATAATATATATTTTATTTAATGGGCAGAAATTGGTCAGGCCAAATCTGTCCTATTTTATTTGCTTTTTTCAATCTATTCCACTATTATTAGCTATTATGGTATGTTATAATAAATGCGTAAGATAAAACCGTAAGGTTTTATCTTATACGTTTATTGAAACGATTAAAAACACATAACCTTAGTGGAGGCACAATGTTTGACAAGAGACTGATAAAAAACTTTGATTTCTTAATATTACTTGTTGTATTATTGTTGGTGGCTATAGGCATTTTTGGTATAGGAGCAGCCAAGCGTTTGCCAACGGAAGGCGGCAATAGCATAGCTGATGTTATAAAGAGTTTCAATTTACGCCATGTAAAACTCCAATTTATTTGGCTGATTTCAGGCTTGGTTTTATTGACAGTGGTTATTAGCATTGATTATAACATCATAGGCGATTACTCATCCCTATTTTATTTGCTAGTTATAGCATTGCTGATTGTAGTAGAGGTAGCAGGTGCAGCTCGTGGGCAGGCTCAAAGGTGGATAGCCATAGGGCCCTTTACTCTTCAGCCCCCAGAGTTTGCAAAGTTAGCGGCCATATTAACTGGTGCAAAAACTTTGTCAAAAATAGAGTCTGAAGAGAAGAAGTTTAAGGATTTTATACCGGTTATAGCTCGTTTTGCATTACCTATTTTTTTAGTTATACAAAACGACCTTGGTACATCTATGGTACTTATAGTTATTTTACTGGGAATGCTCTTTGTTATGGGGATGAGCTATAAATTAATTTTTGGATTTCTAGGACTGGGAATTGTAGTAGCTCCTATAATGTGGTTCAATTTTTTGACACCAGAACAACAAACCCGGATATTGGTCTTTTTAAATCCCGGTCTTGACCCTGCTGGTGATGGATATAATGTTATTCAGTCTGTTATGGCAATTGGATCGGGACGAATTACTGGCAAAAGTCTGTTATCTGGGAACACTTTAAGTCAGCTTAACTATCTTCCAGAACCACATACAGATTTTATATATTCAGTTATTGTAGAAGCCCTAGGTTTTTTGGGGGGCATAACTATTATTGTATTATATGCTATACTGATTATTCGTTCTATCCGAATAGCAATAAAAGCAAAAGATACATTTGGTCAGCTCATAGTTATCGGGGTTGTGTGTATGCAGATGGCACATATCTTTGAAAATATTGGGATGACCATGGGTATTATGCCTGTGACTGGTATACCATTACCCTTTCTTAGCTATGGCGGTAGCTTTATGTGGACCAATATGATAGCCCTTGGATTAGTATTAAATGTTGGAATGAGAAGACAAAAAATTAAATTTTAGGGGGAGTCAGATGAATATTGCATTAATCGCTCATGATAAAAAGAAAGAAGATATGGTAACCTTTTGTATGGCGTATCAATCAATTTTGCAAAAACATAAACTATTTGCTACAGGAACCACCGGTAAACTGGTTGCCGAAGCAACGGGAATGGATGTACATCGCTTCCTATCAGGCCCTTTAGGGGGAGATCAGCAGATTGGATCTATAGTCGCATATAATCGTATGGATCTGGTTATTTTTTTGAGAGATCCCTTAACAGCACAGCCTCATGAACCAGATGTCAATGCTTTGCTGAGATTGTGCGATGTGCACAATATACCCCTTGCTACCAATATGGCTACTGCTGAGGTAATGATCAAGGCTCTGGAAAGAGGAGACCTTGATTGGAGACTAATAGTTAATCCACCAGAGGACAATCAGGAAATATTTTAGGTAATATTGCCATTCCCCTTACAATATATTAGTTATAGAAAACTATAACAATGATCTGTAAAGGGGAGGGTAGTAAAAAATGCAAAAAAGAAACCCAGGAAAGTTGCCCTTGGATTTGCCTATGCCCCAGGTTAGGCAACGAACTTCTGTCAATAGGGTAAGGGTCAATGAAAGAGCTGAAGAGATTGATAAGACAGCATCCCTTTTTCGTAAAATACTTGTTGTTGTCATAATTATTATAATGGTGCTTGTATTAAAGAGTATTGATACAGAGTTTACCCAAAGTATGGTAGGATATATTAGAAATAGTATAACCGAAGATATGGATATAGATGAAACCCTGGGCAAACTAAAGTTTGTAACCAATTATATTCCTGATTCTGTAGCAGTATTTGGACAAAAGTTAGATCAAAGCCAGGAAATAACTCCATTTTTTGGTATCCCTGCTGAGGGAAAGGTTGTTAGACAGTTTGGCCAGGGAAATGATGGCATAGACATCCTAGGTAGTAAAAACAATATCTATGCAGTTGCTGATGGTTCGGTTATAGCTATTGGTGAAGATGGAAATGGCGGCCGATATATAAGAATAGACCATGGAAATGAAATAACGACTTTATACGAAGGCTGCTCTAACATAGATGTAAACATAGGAGATAGGGTTATCAAGGGAGAGAAAATTGGCACAATGGGCGCGGAGCCTTCAGGGGGATATACTTTACACTTTGAAACCTGGATGAAAAATAAGACTGTAGATCCTCTTAAACTTATAGAAACAGTCAAATAAGAGGATGTGAAAAGCATAATGAAGATCGGGTCTCTTTTTGGTGTAGATGTTAATATTAGTATAACCCTGGTGGTATTGATTGTTATTGCCGTATTTTTAGGCAATGGGACTGTAATTGCCACCATTTTTTTCGTTTTTATGGCACATGAAACCGCCCACGTTTTAGCTGCCAGAGCATTGAAGATGAATGTAAGGGAAATTGAGCTGCTTCCTTTTGGAGGTGCAGTCAGAATAGAGAGTGTTTTTGAGCTGGATCCCATAAATGAAATATATATTGCTTTAGCCGGTCCCGCAATAAATATTGTTTTGTTGTTGGGATATTCAGCCTTTCAAAATTTAGGGATAATAAGTACTAACAACAATGACACTTTTGCCAGAGCTAATCTGATTCTAGCTGGTTTTAATTTGCTTCCTGCCTTGCCTCTAGATGGAGGCAGGGTACTAAGGGCAATTTTAGCTAGAGATATTGGTATGAAAAAGGCAACTACTGTTGCCGCATATGGAGGATTGATATTATCTCTTTTTTTAGCTATGACCGGATTTTATGCTATATATATGAAAATTTTCAATCCTAATTTTTTTCTATTATCTGGATTTTTAGCCTATTCAGCTTTTAAGGAGAAACGAACTGCTTCCTACATTGCTGTTAGGGATATTGCCTTTAAGAGAGATATTATAGCAAAGGAAGGAGCCCTGACCACCAGGGAATTGATAGTTCTATATGATATACCCTTAAAGGAAGTAATAAAAAGTTTTGTCCCCCACCGATATCATTTTGTCAAAGTAGTGGATCACAGCTTAAGAGTATGGGGCTATCTAGACGAGACGGAAATAGTTAACGGTATTATGGATTATGGTATCAATGTCCAAATTGGAAGATTGCTGCAAGGCAGATGATATATAGATAGAATAGTGTGAAAATAATTTTATAGATAAGTAAGGAGGCAAAATATTGGACAAACAACTATTGGAGAGGCTTATGGGTCAAGTAGAAAAACCTGTTAGATATATGGGAAATGAATATAATATGGTGATAAAGGATGCAAATAAAGCGGATATTCGTTTTGCTTTTGCTTTTCCCGATGTTTATGAAGTGGGCATGTCCCATCTAGGGATGAAGATTCTTTATCATATGATTAATGAAAGAGAAGACTCCTATTGTGAAAGGGTGTTTGCGCCCTGGCCTGATATGGAGCAAAAGATGCGACAGTATAATATCCCTATGTTTGCTTTAGAGACCAAGGATCCTATAAAGGATTTTGATATTATAGGCTTTACCCTTCAATACGAGCTAAGCTATACTAATGTTCTTAATATTTTAGACCTGGCTCAAATTCCTTTAACCTGGCAGGAACGCAATGATGATCATCCACTGATAATTGCCGGTGGCCCTTGTGCCTATAACGTGGAACCCATGGCAGACTTTTTTGATTTAGTTGTTATGGGTGAAGGTGAAGAAGTAACTCATGAGCTTCTAGACCTTTATTTGGAATGTAAAAAGCAGGAATTGGACAGGCTTGAGTTTTTGTATAGAGCTGCCAGTATAAAGGGTGTTTATGTTCCCAGATTTTATACTGTTGAATACAAAGAGGATGGAATAATCTCTAAAGTAGAGCCTATAAACCAAAGAGTACCCAAAACTATAGTTAAACGTATTGTTAAGGATCTGGACAAAGCATACTACCCCGAGACCATGATCGTACCTTATATGGGTATAGTTCATGACAGGGTGATGCTGGAAATATTTAGGGGCTGTACTAGAGGTTGCCGCTTCTGCCAGGCTGGGATGATCTATAGGCCAATACGGGAGAGATCATGGGACAAACTTTTGGAATTGGCTGAAAAACTAATCAAAAGCACCGGTTATGAGGAAATATCCTTGTCTTCTCTAAGCACCGGAGACTATTCCCAGCTGGAGAAATTAGTAAAAGAACTGATGGCACGTTTTAAGGATAAGAAGGTGAGTCTATCCTTGCCATCACTAAGGCTGGATTCTTTTGAAAAGGAATTGGCTGATGAAGTGCAAAAAGTACGCAAGACTGGATTAACCTTTGCTCCAGAAGCCGGTAGCCAGAGGCTGAGAGATATAATAAACAAAGGAATAACCGAAAATGACCTTATGAGCAGTGTTGAAGACGCCTTTAGGTCGGGATGGACAACTGTTAAGCTTTATTTCATGATAGGCTTGCCAGAAGAAACGGAGGAAGACCTAAAGGGAATTGGGGAACTGGCCCGTAAAATCAAGAACTGTTATTTTGATACAGCTAAAGGGAAAGGTAATAAAGCTTTGAGAATAAATGTAAGCACCTCATCTTTTGTTCCTAAGGCCTTTACCCCTTTTCAATGGGTTGCTCAGAATTCTATGGAGGAGCTGGAAAGGAAACAGAAGTTACTGCAAAAAGAGTTGAGAATAAAGTATGTACAATATAGCTGGAGCGATTCCAATGCTAGTTTCCTTGAGGCTGTTTTTGCCAGAGGAGATAGGCGATTGGGCAAGGTAATAAAAAGAGCGTGGGAAAAGGGTTGTACCTTCGATGGATGGGCGGAGCTTTTCAAGTACGAAACTTGGATGGAAGCCTTTAAAGAAGAGGGTATAGATCCCCATTTCTACGCTAACAGACAGAGAGAAGCCGATGAAGTATTTCCTTGGGACCATATAGATGTAGGTGTAACCAAAAAATATTTGTGGAGAGAATACCAGAAGGCTTTGAAGATGGAACTGACTGAAGATTGCAGATTGAATTGTACTGGCTGCGGTGTCAGTGTGTTGGAAGAGGGGATATGTACATGAGGATCGTTGTAAAATATACAATAGGGGAGAAGGTTAAGTATATTTCACATTTAGACTTTATGAGAGCAGTACAAAGGGCATTAAGAAGAGCGGAGATACCAGTGGCATATAGTAAGGGGTTTAATCCCCATCCCAGGCTATCCTTTGCTTCTGCTCTGGCT
>JAAYGY010000040.1 GCA_012735575.1 Clostridiales bacterium | reverse complement strand
AGTAGCTAATCCTCCAAGCATATTTTCCTTTTCTATTAAACATACACTGACATTATTCCTGGCAGCAGCTAGTGCAGCAGCTACCCCGGCTACTCCACCGCCCACTACCACAAGGTCGAAGGTATCTATAACGGGAATCTTTCTCTCCTTTTCAATAATCATCCATTACTCCCCCTACCAAAATTCAAATCAAAAGCTGCTTATTCAAAGCTTATATTTATTTTGATTATATATTTTTTCCCAATTCATATCAACAAACTAATAAAGGATTGATGAACAAAAATAAAAAATCCTTGGCATAGGGGAAATTATCAATCCTCCTAAACCAAGGATTTCTATTTTGTTTGTGTAGTTTCAAGTTCGTTATTTATAGTGATGCTAGCCTAGTCCTCTAACAAATCGCCTCGAATCAAAGCCTCCATATCATCTAACATCTTGTAAACCGCGTCTCTATTTACAATAAATTCGGCTTTGCCGCCTCTAAACACGGCATAAAAATCATTGTCATAAGGTACGTAGTTTACATGCACTTCTCTGTTGGGACCTTTATTCAGATAGAAGGTGGTTTTTACCTCAGGATTTTCCTTCAGTTCTTTTGCAAGTTCTGCATCCACAGTAATACCGATGATACTCTGGTAGGCCTTCTTAAAGGCTTTTTCCTCCACCTCTTCGCCATTAGCCATATAGGTGGTTATAACTTCATCCTCTTCGTCCTCATTTTCAGCCTCAACTGTTTCACGGCTTAAAGACAGGGTGAAGGACTTACCCTTGCCCTCTATTTCTACTTTATCCACATTATCTATGTTTACTATATAGGCAAACTTCTCTACCAGTTTAAAGGACTTAATCTCAAGCAAAGTTTCTATTCTACTCTTCTTCATGCCATAGACAGAGTCGGAATCAGCAGTTTTAAAGTAAATCTTATCTTCATCGTATTCATCACCGAAGATAAGATGAAGGGTACTCTCCCTATCCTCCATTCTAAATTCAAAGGAAGGATCGTCTAATCCGTACTTGGAAAGATCCTGAGCATCATCCTCTATAAACTCCTCAATAGAAAAGGTTCCCAAGTTTTGTAGAAGATCGCCAAAAGCCTGACCGTCTACGCCCATTGGTTCATTATAGGGCTTTGACATTTGCCATAAGCCCAGGCCATATTGCGCCTGTTCCTCGGACTGTTCATCGTTTACCTTAATTTCAATGGGTCTTCCGTCCTTTTTATCTATCAGCAGATAGGTTACCACCTGGGTATCTACTTCAGGTAGACTCTTGTCCCTTACATCCGCTAAAGTATATAAAAGATGATCTCCATGGTTCATCCATACCTCAAAGACTCTGGGATCTCCCTCTACCATTAGATAATAGGTATTACCTGCCGGGGTTTTGCTGCCCAGGTAAAGAATTTTCTCTGAGCCATCCTCCAAGGTAGCCTTACCCACTGCCTGAGGCTCATCTAGTCCATAGGGGGACAAATCTTCCGGAGTTTCCTCCTCAATAACTCTCTCAGCGGTAAGGTTGGCAAAGGTGTAGGCTATATCATCCACGTTCACCTGTTTTAACTCAATTTCATGAGGGTAGTCTACCTCCCACATGGTTTTTTTAACCTTTTGCTTCTCCCCGTCCTTCTCTTCCTCTACTTCCTTCTCCACCTTATTGAAGGTAAGCTCTCCATTTACAGATTTCAGTTCAATTTTTGCAATATCATTTTTATCAAAACTCAATATGGTAACTTTTTCATTCTGGGTTTCTTGTTCTGTGCCTTCAGGCCTGTTGGCAAGGTAAAAATACGCCCCTGCCAATAGACCCAATACTACCACTAAGACAATAAGATTCCTGGATTTCCTCATAGATGTCTCCTCCTCAACCACATTACAAATCCTGCACCGAGAATAATCAATGGAATGAGGATTACAGCAACACCGGCAATAACTAGCTTCTGGAATGCAGTTATTGTTAGGTATTTGCTGGTCAGACTCTTAGGCCTTATAGCTATAATCTCCTGTTCGTCCTGCAGCCAGTTAAGGGAATTTAGGACAAAGTCAGAGTTTCCTATGCTTGCAAATTGAGGATTCAAGAATTCGGCATCCCCTACTACCACCAGCTTGGTCTCTTCATATTCACCTTTCTTTTCATCCCATTCCTTATCTGCTATTGCCACTGCAATGTTAAAAGGACCATCCAGATCTCCCTCTTCTTTTTCAACAGTGGTGGAAGTAAGATCCGTTCTTCCCCAGGCATTATTGCTAGTTACCAGTAAAGGATTTACTTCAATGCTTCGTTTCTTCTCCTCTAAAATCTCCACTCCCTGCGCTCCGATGGCCAGTACCTGCATCTTGCTGCTTCTCATAGGAGAGATAATATCATGGCTTTCCATATTTGGTACTATCCAGGCAGGGTTTTGGAAGTAGTTATTTCTATCCCCTTCTATTACCAAAGCCTTGTTTAAGGCAACTCCATAACTCTTTAGCAAACTATCGAAGTTTGGCATCTCATTATCCACAATATCCATCATAAATATTGCCCGGCCACGGTTTGCAAGAAACTCTCTGATCTTTTCCTCCTCTTCAGGAGTGATATCCCTTTGCGGGGCTATGACCATCAAAATAGTTGCGTCTTCTGGTACGTTTTCCTCAGTCAGAAGGGATAGGGTCTTAACTTCATAGTTTTCCAATTCTATCTGTTGCCTTAGCTGCACAGGCAGAGCCTGTTCCATATGGCCTTCCAAAGTATAGATAACAGGTAATTTATCTGCTATTACATATTGAATGGCATTGGTAACCCTTTGCTCCAAAGCCAAAGATTCTGCATGGGTGTTACCATACTGGTCAGATCTTAGATTAAACAGATCATAGTAGTCAATTATCTTGAATCTTTCATCGCTTTCAACTATATAACTGCCTTCCCTAAGATTATTACCATCCTTGGTATACTTGGTTGAAAAAGTGGGATTTTTTACAGGATCCACATAGGTAATGGAGATGTTTTTATTAAGTCTCCTGTACCTTTGCAGTATTTCATCAAACATTGGGTTTTCCCGACCTGTCTGATACAGCCCGATAATTCTAATCTCCTGATCCAAGTTTTCTAATACCTTCTCAGTCTGATCCGACAGAGAAAACATTCGATTCTCGGTAAGGTCCAGCCTATATGGAATCTGGCCTACCACCAGGTTTACAACAACCAGGATAGCAAGTACAAAAGCTGTGAGCAAGGTGGCGTATCCACCGTACTTAAACTTTTTATCCTTAAATGAGTTCATTATATTCTTTCTTCTTGTCTTCCTATCTGTCTTTTTCACCCTAATCCCCCCTAACTCCATCGCCTTTTCTCTATTACCCTTATTGTCATAAAGTTAAAAGCTGCAGAAAAGGTAATGTAATATACTATAGGAGCCAAACTCAATACGCCCATCTGAAACTCCTCATAACGCTTTAACAGTGAAAACCATTCAAATACCCTTACAATAAATCCGTCAAAGAAATATCTATCAGCCAGGAAATATGTTGCAACTATGACGGCTGCTCCAACCAAGGTGGTAGCAACTCCTACATAGATATTTTTGGTGTTATAGTAAACAAAGGCTCCAGCTGCCAAGGCCAAGATAGAAGCAAAAACAATGCCTGAAACCTTGTCTGTGGGAAGTCCCTGGGCGATCCAGTCAATCAGCCATACGAATAAAAGTGAGCTAAATGTTACAACTGCTGCTATAACCTGATTATCCGTTAGAGAGGATACAAACAGGCCAATGGAAATAAAAGAGGAGCCCAGTAGCAAAAATCCTATATATCCTCCTACTATCTCCCATACAGCTATATCACCAAAAAAGGACATAATAACAGGGTACAGACAGGTAACCAGTAAGGTAAGGAAAAACACCGTTACAGCTGCCAGATATTTACCCAATACTATTCCAGATATACTAAGTGGACTGGTATACAAAAGCTGATCAGTTCTTTGCCTTTTGTCATCGGGCATAAGTCGCATGGTTAATATAGGCACTACTATCAGGAAAATAAAGGTAATGTTTCCTAGCACTGAGTTGTAGTCAGGGCTAGCACCAAATATATTTGTCATGGCATAAAAGAATCCTGATAGCAATAAGAAAAAACCCATAAATATAAATCCTGTAGATGAAGTAAAATATGCTCTTAGTTCACGTTTATATACTGCTAACAATTAGGACACCTCCCCATTTTCCTGAGTAGTTACCTGTAAGAAGATCTCCTCCAGAGTTAGATCCATAGATTTCATCTGAAGTATAGGATATCCTGCACGGCTTAATGCATTAAAAATAGGTTTACGTACATCTATATCCTTTTCAGCCTCTACCCAGACATCAACGGTATCAGGTTCTTTGACACCCTGGGCTTCAACATATTTTATACCGGCTACATCCCGAAGAACCTTTATTGCCTGTTTTTCCTCTGCAGCTATCCTTAGGGTTAACTTGCTGCTTTCTCCCAGCCTTCTGGACAGATTTTCCGGGGTATCGCTAGCAACTATCTTGCCTTTATTTATAATAATGACCCGTTCACATACAGCACTAACCTCTGGCAATATGTGAGAACTTAATATAATGGTATGCTTTCTTCCCAGATCTTTTATCAGGTTTCTGATCTCAATTATTTGTTTTGGATCCAGACCCACGGTAGGCTCATCCAGAATAAGAACTGATGGATTACCTACTAATGCCTGAGCCAGTCCCACCCTTTGCTTGTAACCTTTGGAAAGGTTCTTAATAAGGCGGTTTTGTACATCAGTTATTCTGACCAGCTCCATAATCCTTTCCATTTCCTGTTTTTTATTCTTTGTATTTGCTTTTTTAATCTCAAATACAAAGTTTAAAAACTCCTTAACCGTCATGTCTATATAAAGTGGTGGAAACTCAGGCAGATACCCGATGCGCTTTTTTACTTCCTCGGGATTATCTAAAATATCGTATCCATCCACTGTGACGGTTCCTTCGGTGGCAGAAATATAGCCTGTGATAATATTCATAGTAGTGGATTTTCCAGCACCATTGGGACCAAGAAATCCTACTACTTCACCTTCATTTACGGTGAAATTTAAATTATCAACGGCTACATGCTGCCCAAACCGTTTTGTAACATTTTCAACTTTTATCAATTATTCTCCCCCCATTTCTACATTTCAGGAACAATAAACTTTCATAATTATATCATTACCTTTAGTATTATAGCAAAGTATTTTAAAGAAAATGTGAATAAAGTGTTAACATTGAACAGCCTAGAAATGTGATTATACCTCAAGGAAATATCAATATGTCTCACTAGCCCTGCTACCACCAATCTTTACATCACAGGCTTTGGGTTGAAGCTTTCGGAATCCCTTTTTACCAGTTATCTGGGAAAAGCAAAATATTTATCATTTTATTTTACTTTTTCAAAACTGAAATTGAATCTTTAAGCGGCTTTCTTATTCTCATAATATTACTTGGCTTATAGAGTCATTGTTACAACCCTACGCTTATGATATTCTGTTGCATTTCTAAAGGATAATCGGATGAAATTAAATGCACCATTGTTCCACACATTAAAATCATGGATACCATCTTTTATTACTACCCGGTAATAATGGTCCAAATTGTCCCCAGCAGTATCCAAAAGTTCATGGGTAGCCTTTTTATAACCCTGGCCTATGGATATTTCGTCTTTATCTCCGCAAGTGATATAAAGTAAACTAAGCCTATGATCACATGAAGCAATTCCTGTTCCAAGTACCTTGCCATCACTGGATGTAGGTGCATTTGAAAAAGCCCCCACATAAGCCAACAAATCTAACATTCCTGGAGCCAGTACAGTCATATCAAGTCCATTTTTCCAAGGGCTCATTGTATTGGTGTAAGCTGTGGAATCACATCTGTGTCCCCCCAGAATCAGATTTAATGCCTGCATCCCACCCATGGATAAACCTGCTATAGCCCTATGCAAACGGTTATAAGCAATTCCTTCCGGAGATGTGTCTTTTATGTTTGCATAGGTATTATATTGGGATTCTATAAAAGGAATTAGGTCATACCTCAATTCATAATCAAAATAATAGAAACCAAGCAAGTTAGTTCCATCAGAGTTGAACGTAGTATCCATCCAATCATGGGCACTTCTACCTTCAGGGAATACTACAATCGTTGGCTCAATCTGACCCTTTGCAATTAGATTGTCAAATATATTACATATAATAAAGTTATCATCTTCTTTACCACTACCATTTAACCATTCATAGCGATTTCCACCCACCCCGTGGAGTAGATATAAAACATTATATCTGGTACCCGTATCATTTTCCTCATATCCAGGAGGCAAATAGATATTGCATTTCTTTATGATGGTGTCTCCCTCCACAGTTTCCCTTCCCGCTTCTTTAGAGCAAATATTCTGATCGGTTACAAGCTGTCGTGAAGAGTTAATATAGTTCCTAACAGGATATGATACATCAGTAATAGTTCCCTGAGAATCTTTTGCAGCTGCTCTTTTATATTCAGCGGGTACCTGGGTCATGTCTATATTCATGATGATTCCTCCTTTGCATACTAATCATATTTCTCAACCATGCCTAAATTTAATTCTGGAGCCATACCCATTACACGATAGCAGCAAATGTGGAGATATTCTGGGCTTGCCTCGGCAGTTTCCTTTCAAACTCCCTGTCTTTTCGATAAGCTCTTTCAGGAAATAATTCATAAAAATGCGGTAAATAATGATCATCAACTAAAGGACCAATGGCTATCTCCTTTGTCAAATTTGAATGTAATATGATTTTCTGCGAAAACATTTACTATCTGATTCACCACTAGTATATGACGTCCATTATCTTCCATTTTGTGCATCATATATGAAATTTCGAAAATCCGCATACCCACCGGTTTCTTTTTCAGAATAATAGTATATCCCGATCCGATAGCCAATGAATAAATCCAAAGTATATTTCATTTGAAGATCTGATCCGATTTTTGTCCAGGTTTCGCCGTCCTCTGAAAAGTAGAAAGTTGCTATATCTCTGCTGTTTTCAAAATCAAAGGCTATCTTAAGGAAAACAGATTTGCCAGATAAGGTTGCAAAATCTTCTTCAAACTGCTGTCCATTATCGTCTTTTTTGCATACAACTACTTTGCCAATATTGTTCTCATGGACCTTTACTCCTACCGTTCCATAGTTGCTTTGGAAAGCCACCAAACCAGCATAATCACCGGGCTTTAAGCCATGGGTTTCCAATTCAACAGAAAAAGCACATCTAGGCCCGCTTGTCCTTTGAGTTAAAGTATTCCTAGCAGTTAAGATATCCTTTGCAAATGTTCCAGTGCGTAACCTCAAATAGCCAGGTCGCTCTGTAAAAGACCATAACTCACTTATGGGATTGTGATTCCACTGCCATTGCAGTGCTAGTTTATTTTCCTTATGGTTAAAGGAGTCACTGATAATCAAAGGCTCACATGCATATGGCTCAAATGGTATTTCAAAGGTTTCCGGTACCTTTCCTTGTATACCCATCATTGGCCAATCATTCTCCCAGGTAACAGGGATTAAATATGGTATTCTTCCCACAGAGCCATGATCCTGAAATAGAATGGAATACCAATCCCCATCAGGAGTATCAAAGATGGCCCCTTGTGCAATTCCTTGATTCTGATATCCCATATCATCATCAAGCAGAATCTTCCTTTCATATTGACCCAAAAGCTCTTTTGATCGATAACATACTACTCGTCTTCTTCCATGACCATCAAATGGCCATTCAATGAATATAAGGTAATAATATTCGCCTATCTTGTAGGCTCGGCACCCTTCACAGCGTAAACGAACATTTTCAGACGGTGTACTAAACAGAAGTTGGTTTACTCCTCCCGCTTTTAGTCCAGATAAGTCATCTTTGAGTTCCACTATCTTGATATCACCACAGTTATATATTAAGTAGGCCTTATCATTATCGAACAAAAAAGACATGTCATGATAGATTCCCTCCATCACGTATCTATCCCAATAGCTTTTTTCAATATTATCAGTATAATAAATATATGTTTTATTCAGATCATTGCAGGCAAAGCATGCATAATACATCCCACGATAATACTTTAGGCTAGTAGCCCACTGCCCCTTTCCATAAGCATGTTTACCATTTTTCAGCTGATAGATATCATTATCCTCAATTTTATCAAATACATATGAAACAATCTCCCAATGACACAAATCTTTTGACTTTAAAATTGGTGCACCGGGCATCATAAACATAGTTGTAGATATCATATAATAGGTGTCTCCAACTCGCAAAATATCAGGATCGGGGAAATCTGCCCAAATAATGGGATTATGGACTCTCATTATACTCTTCCTTTCCTTTTGAAATACTAGTCTGGATATTGCTACTCAATAATTTCAATAATTGATTTATAGATTAATAGCAATCTTCTCCAGATATGAGCTTTGGCTCAAATTATTTTTCCTTTTACTTCATTATACACACTTAATCTTCCAAAAACTATGCTTATAATACTATTTATTAAACTTTATATATAGATTAAGTCTATATTATATAATGGTGTAAAAAGGAAAAGTTTCAGCCTTATGAGAGAACAGAAGTTTGGACTTGACTCACACGTATATAAAAAAGGTTTGAACCAGGTATTGATTCAAACCTTTAGTAAACCTTATTATATTTCCTATTTCCCATCGTATGCCCTTCTGTAGATTTCCTCTAACTCCTTCACCAGAGGCATTCTGGGGTTGGCAGTGGTGCATTGATCTTCAAAAGCCTGATCGGCCAGTTTTTCCACCTTTTCCTCAAAAGCATCCCTTGATATACCGCATTCTCCGATGGTCATGGGGCATCCTAACTCTTTCATCAAATCTTTTACAGCCTTTATGAGACTGGCCACCCCTTCCTCGGTAGTAGATGCTGGAAGTCCCAAGTACTTGGCTATCTCAGCATACTTCTTGTCAGCTACATAGTAAGCATACTTGGGGAAAGAAGTAAACTTTGTGGGCTTTTGTGCGTTGTATTCTATAACATAAGGCAGTAGTATAGCATTAGCCCTACCATGGGGAATGTTAAATTCTCCGCCTAGTTTGTGTGCCAGGCTGTGATTTATCCCTAGAAAAGCGTTAGTAAAGGCCATACCTGCGATACAGGAGGCATTATGCATCTTTTCCCTGGCCTCCTTGTCGGATCCATCCTTGTAAGCTCTTGGCAGATATTCAAATACCAGCTGAATAGCCTTGATGGCCAAGGCATCAGTATAATCTGAAGCCATCACCGATACATAGGCCTCTATGGCATGGGTTAAAACATCCAGGCCGGTATCAGCAGTAGTACGGGGAGGCACTGTCATCACAAAGTCCGGATCAATTATAGCTACATCAGGTGTTAATTCGTAGTCTGCCAGAGGATACTTGGTATTGGTCTTCTTGTCTGTTATAACGGTAAAAGAAGTAACCTCTGATCCAGTTCCTGAAGTAGTAGGTATTGCTACCATTTTGGCTTTTTGCCCAAGCTTTGGGAACTTAAAGGCACGTTTTCTAATATCCATGAATTTTAGTCTCAAGGCAGTAAAGTCGGTATCCGGATATTCATAGAATAGCCACATGGCCTTGGCAGCATCCATGGCAGATCCTCCACCTAAAGCGATGATTACATCGGGCTTAAAGTCATTCATGGCCTCGGTTCCTCGCTTTACAGTATCAATAGAAGGATCCGGCTCTACCTGGGAAAAGATTCTGCTGTGTACATAATCCCTTCTCTTTCTTAGATAATATAGCACCCTGTCCACATATCCCAGCTCTACCATATGAGGATCGGTTACTATAAAGGCACGGGTAATATCGGGCATTTTCTCCAGGTATTGAACAGAGCCCGGCTCAAAATATATTCTGTTGGGTATCTTAAACCACTGCATATTAACTCTCCTCCTGGCCACTCTCTTTTTATTGATAAGGTTTACTGCAGATACATTGGATGTAGTTGAGTTGCGTCCATAAGAACCGCAGCCCAGGGTGAGAGAGGGCATATTGGTATTGTATATATCTCCAATAGCGCCATGTGTTGATGGAGAGTTAATTATTAGTCGACCCGCCTTGATGCGTTCTGAAAACTCCTTGATTACCCTTTCATCCTCGGAGTGAATTACTGCTGAGTGCCCCATTCCTCCAAAGGCTACCATTTCCTCAGCTATTCTTATACCTTCCTCATGTCCGTCTACCACATAGAGTGCAAGGACTGGGCTTAACTTTTCCCTGGATAGAGGATATTCTGGCCCTACCCCTTCAATCTGTGCAACCAGTATCTTGGTATCTTCTGGTACATCTACCCCTGCCATTTTGGCTATTGTATAAGCTGACTGACCTACTACGGCTGGGTTTACAGCACCTTTTTCCTTATTGATAACAGTATTTTCTACTTTTTCCAGTTCTTTTCCATGCAGGAAGTAGCAACTGTTTTCCTTCATATATTCTATGGCCTCCTGTGCAATCTCCTTATCCAGTATAACTGCCTGTTCTGAAGCACATATCATACCGTTATCAAAGCTTTTTGAAAGAATTAAATCGGTTACAGCCCTTTTAATATCAGCTGTCTTTTCAATATAGCAGGGCACATTACCCGGTCCTACACCAAGGGCAGGCTTTCCGCAGCTATATGCGGATTTTACCATTCCTGATCCCCCAGTTGCCAGTATCAATGATACCCCAGGATGAGCCATAAGGGTCTGGGTCGCCTCCAGGGCAGGCTGTTCTATCCATTGAATGCAATGCTTTGGCGCGCCCTCTGCTATTGCTGCCTCTAGCATAACCTTAGCTGCCTCACTGCTGCATTTTTGTGCAGAAGGATGGAAGGCAAAAATAATTGGATTTCTGGTCTTCATAGCAATAAGAGCCTTGAACATAGTAGTAGAGGTAGGGTTTGTCACCGGGGTAACCCCTGCTATTATACCTACTGGTTCCGCTACTTCTACATAGTCCTCTAATTCATTCTCATCTATAACTCCTACAGTCTTTTCATACTTAATACTATGATAAACATATTCAGTCGCAAAAAGGTTTTTTATAATCTTATCCTCATATACGCCTCTTTTAGTTTCTTCTACTGCCATTTTGGCCAGCGCCATATGCTTGTCTATACCGGCCAAAGTCATAGCTTTAACAATACGGTCAACCTGTTCCTGAGACATGGTCATAAACTCAGATAAGGCACCTTGCGCCTTTTCCACCATAGAATCGATGTTGGCCTTTATATCTACCGTTTTTTGCTCTTTGGTATCCTTTGTTTTATCAACCCCTCTTTTCATACCTTTCTATCCTTTCTAATAAAAATTTAAAAATTTATCTTATCAGGCTACCTTTAAGATGCCTGAAATTTTCCTTGTAATAAAAGTGACTTTTTAATGCTTTGATACTTAGAAGACCTTATTATTAAACAATTGTTAAAATTTTAACTATATTGGGTAAAAAAATATTTCCTGGGCAAATTCTTGTCACAAATCCACAGGAATTTGCGTAATTATATTGAATTTTCTAAAAAGATCACCATCCTTTTACCAAATAACTGAAAACTAACCCAATATAGATTATAAGGCATTGTTAAATATTTGTCAATGGTTTTTTTTAAAAAAAGACACAAAAAAAGTAGGCTTATACAGCCTACTTGGTATCAATACTTGCTGCAGCATAATCGCTGCCTATATTTATTTTTTCCACCGTAACCCCTTTTGCCAAAGGCTCCAGTTCTATAAACTCCTCAGCGCCTGCCTCTTTTAGAGCGGCTATGGTTCTCTTTGGATCCAGGGTTAGTGCTATAATAGTTCCTCCTCCACCTGCACCAGCCAGCTT
>JAAYGY010000039.1 GCA_012735575.1 Clostridiales bacterium | reverse complement strand
TATTTTTCTTTTTACACCATTATACGGACTTAATCAAGAGTGGGCAGTGATTATGTACTAAATCGAAATGAATGGCTTTATTATAATAGGTATAATAAACAAGGGAAATAGAATAGCCCATTTGGTAGACATAAGAATTTCCATTCTGAAATAGGTATCATGAATTAATTTATGGTAGTGTAAAATAATCTGTGCTTTTAGGAAAAGAATAACTCCTTTCTTCTAAGAATTGATATCAGATTCTTAATAGAAAGGAGTTATTTCACTGATTATATTATCAAAATAAGATTTTAGAGTACAAATTATTATTGGCACTCTTGCCCAATACCCAATTTTTAATGTATAAATATCGATATTAATGGAATAACAGTTTATCCTGATATGTTGGATTGTTTTCTGTAAACTTTTCTGTTTTTAATAAGGTGAAACACTAGCAAGACTGCAAATAACAGGTTCAATCCTCCCCAGATATTTAAGTCCTTATAAGAACCAGCATTAGCAATACCAATAAGTCCCCCCAAAGCATAAAATACCGCTGATGTTATAGTTATTCCCTTGCTTTCTTTTGAGATTATAGATACTATTCCAGCAATTAGCATAAATATTGCTAGCATAATTCCAGCTGTTCCGCTAATTTCCTCACTTCCCATCAAAACATTACCAATTCCAACTGCACAGCTTTGTATCACTACTACAAGAAATAAGACAATACTTATGATACCTATTACTTTTTTCATATAACTCCCTCCAATTGGCAATATTTATAAATTAATATTACTATACACTTTAGGAGGTTTCAAGCAATCATAATTCACAAATTTATCACCATTTCCCGGCTTTTATATAGCATTTATCCTTATATTTATAGGAATATACGCCTTTCTTTAATACGATAACATTATCAGGGTAATCATCTCCTGGCATCTCTATTTCATGCTGTACCTGTCCTTTTTTGTCTATAACTTCAATTTTATAATCAGCCTCTTCCTCCCAAAGTCTTGTAACCTTTATAGCATAGCCATAGGAATAGTTTGAATCAATGGATTCATCCTGTGAAAGGGAAAAGCTGGTTCCATCCTGTCCGTTCACAATAACTGTTTCATTATCTAAACTACATTCAAACATTTCACAGCCAATACTGCGAATCCCTTCCCCGTCATTAAACAATAAAGTACCCTCGGCATTGTACAAATCATATCCATTTTCATCGATACATATGTAATATTTACCAATATATCGGGGTTCAATGGTATCATACTTTTCTATGAGTATATTACCCTGGTCATCCATTAAACTCTTCTTTTTGTCGCTGCTATAAATAAGATACCGGTCATCAAAATAATCGATATAATAAGAATCTTTATCTACAATTTGTTGGCCATTAGAATTAAACAAGGCAGCTTTCTCCTCTATAGGATTATAGTATAAAAAAGAACCATTTGGATATATATGTAAACTATAGCCTGAATAATCCGTCCCTCCTGGATTAAAAAGTATAGTTCCATCTACTTTTACAGGAACATGAAGTGGTGTCATAGGATCTATATAACCGGATAGATTGGTAACCCCATTGTAAAAGCCTCCATAAAAGCCTTCCTCTTCGGAAGAATATTTATTATAAACAACTTCTCCATTTCTGTATAATACCCTTATATTTACCTCACCTGTTTGGTAATCTGGTTCATTTATTGTGATATACTCTCCATCACCTAAATATATGTCCCCATCTATAAAATCTACAATAAAACTTCCATCTTCTTTTAATACAGCCCACTTACCATCCTTTTTAACAACTGCTAAACCATTAATCATCTCAGCTATATAATCAAATGTATAGTTAGAAACCTGTTGGCCATCAAGGGAATAAATCTTATATTCATTACTGTCCCCATCATAGCACCAGAACATGCTGTCTCTAACATGACCTATATCATCATACATCCTGTCGCAAACCATTTTACCTGATTTATCATAATAGGCGACCTTATCCCCTTTTCTTACCCAGAATAAGCCACCAGTAAATTCATTGTGAAATACCTGGTCAAATTCAACAGGGATTATTTCCTCTCCATCAATGGTATAAACTCCCTTATATCCACTATCATTTTGACAAATGAAATATTCATCATCAATTAAGCATTTACTTTCACTGTCATCCCCATAACGTTGCCAGTATAAACCACCATATCCATAGTCTTCAAGATATATATCATGCAGGAAAAGACTATCATATTCACTGTATATACCATCGGTATATTCTACAACATTACCTGGAATAGCCTGTGTAGACGGAATCTGTGTTATAGCAACGGTTCCCGCAACTGCCGCAGCTGTTATACCACTGGCCACTTTTCCGCTGGTAGTTTTGAATAATTTGAGTATCTTTTCTTTTATACCTTTTATTCCTTTTTTACCCACCTCTAATATTTCTAGCCCTACTGTCCCTCCCATGTTTATTCCTAAGATTTCAGCTATTCCCTTGACTACGGAAGAAGATACAATCTCAGGCACTGTGATAGTTGCCACCTCTTCCCGTAATAAGATAGTAAACAGGGGTAAAGTAGAGAGACTGTAGAGTTTGACACCCTCTCTTTTCTCTGTAGCTAGAACCGCCTGTTTAATTTGCTTTCTGGCATAATTTAGCCTTGACTTAACCGTTCCAGGAGAACACTGCATAGCCTGTGCAATTTCACTAACGGACATCTCTCCATAATAATAATTCAAAACCGTTATTCTCTGCTCCGGTGATAAGTTATTTATAATCTCACGTATTTTTTGCCGTTTCTCTTTATTTACCAGAATATCTTCAGGCAAAAACGCTTCATTATCATCACTTGCGTTTTCAAACATAAAATTATTGTCATCTTCACTTGCTAAAACTTCTCGGCTATCCCTTTGAATAAATCTTAAAGTGTTATTGGTTGCAATTCTGCCTGCCCATACAAAAAAGGCTTCAACATTTTTTAATGTATGTATTTTTCTATATATTTGAATATAGGTCTCCTGCATTAAATCCACAGCCTTATCATTATCCCGGACTATTCTATATATAATTGCATAGATATATCTTTCAGACAGGTTATACACCTGTTCAAAGGCTCTCTTATCTCCTCTTCTTAATCTGATTATTGCCTGAAACAGTACTTGATCCTGGTCTTGGTATTCTTCCAAATAGGCTTTAAGAGCATTTCCCATAAAATGTTCCCTCGCTTGTCAATATTTTCATGCTAATTAATTATACTACATTTCCCATAAAAATCCTCTTTTTGCCTTAATATTCGATATTAATCTTGCTTTTCCTATTAATGATCAGAGAGCAGGCCGTGATATAGATCCAAGTCAAAAAGATCCGATAGTATTACCGGATCTGTCAGTACTTTTTTAAATCACACTCTTCTGATATTTATTTTTTAAAATATCAAACTCAGTTACATATGGATAGCCTGCTTTATTGGAGCTTTTTTGTTGATCTAAATTTCTTTCAATAGCATCCACAATCCTGTTTATTTCTTTCTCATTTAAATTCCTTTTACCTTCGTAGTTTAGAATATAATTGTAAAGCTCCCTTCCCCCATCTTCATTCTCTGAGAATACAGGTATTCTCTTTGATTCAAGATGTACTGTAGAAGTAGGATTTGTAAAATACACCATGCCCTGGACCCATACATCTATACCTTGCTCTCTTAAGTAGCCGCTAGTCCTATATACATGGGTTGATACCTGTTTTATAGGATTGTATATGGTACTTTGATACTCTCCACCTTTCTGACCAATCTTATGGATAGTTATATGATTGTCATCGTCACTTCCTACAATATCACCATTTATATTTTTTGATTCTACGATAAAGACTCCTGTAGGTCCCACCACCAGATGGTCAATCTGACTTTTTCTGCCTTCAAACTCTATATCTATGGATGGAAATAGATAATAATCATCAGGTAAGTCTGATAATACATTCTCAGAAGTAGCCTCTCCAACCAAACCCGATTTATATATCTCGGCTTTGTTAAAATTAAGTGCACCAAATAATAAGCAAACTCCTCCTGCAACAAACAAAAGCATTGATAATGGAGCCAATAATCCAAGTGTAAGTATAATTAATGGATCCATAAGAAATGATGAAACAATTAACACTCCCCCAATGACAAATAATGTTATTGCCCTGTTCCTGTGCTTTATATATGGTTTGACCAAGTTGTTCTCTATTTTCTTTACTCTTGCCATTGTTTTCTTTAGCCTCCTTTATTAATTGAAATATGGGAATTTATTTAATGTTTGTAGGTTATCTTTCTATCATTTCTCCTATAAATACTTTAACATCACTTGTCGTGGGTTGAAGTCCAAGCATTACTTCCTTTAAAATAATGGATTTTACTGGTCCTTCTGTTGCATCTACGGTGAAATACATATAGTCTTTGCTATATGGGTTAACAACTCCAGTCTCATCAAACTCAATATAGCCTTTGCCCGCTTGATTTTCATATATAATGGCAGGGTTATTAACAAATCCAATATTCAACTTTTCCGTTGTATTATTCACTATGCTTATTACATAGGTATCTAGCCCATTAAATCTATGGTATATATCTTTCAAATATATAACTACCTCGCCATCTTTCACCTGATCATCTGTAAAAACACTTTGCTTTCTAGAAATCACACCACCGCTTGCCAAACGCCAGCTATCGTTAACCTTTTTCATCAATAAAATTTCTTCAGCCTCTTCTTCTTGAGTTTTCATATTAATATTAATTAACTTCATATCATCTGATATTTCTTCCACTTCTGTTATATCATAAAGTACATCCTCTGAATCATAATCAAGGCAGTCATCTATCGGTGAAAAAGGATAGTCCAAATCATCATAAAGCATATATTTTCTTGCACTTTCAATGTCTTTGTTGATTATAGCTTCAATAAAACTAAACAATGCCTTTTCTGCTTCTCCTACAAGTTCATCTTTTTTTGTGTCTTGCTGCAAAACAGTATAATTTTGTACTTCATCATTTATAATTACTTCTGTTTGCTGTACGTCTTCTACTATTTCTTGTGTTTTTTCTACTATTTGAAGTACCTGTTCTATCATTTCTTCTTCCTGTCTTTTTTCTACTATTTTTTCTTGATCATAATTCTTTTCAACATTATTGTCTGATACCTGGTTTTTTTCATTGGCTCCGCAGCCTACTGCAAAAACTCCTAACATAATAATCGTTAATAAAGCAATTATCTTTTTCATTGATTTTCCTCCTCTGTTTTACTTTTTGATTAATTCTTTTTTGTGTGTCTTTCTACTATATAGATACAGTGGTTTTTATTTTGGTTTTATTTTTTTAAAAATTTTTTAAAATTTTTTGTGTTTTTATAACTCTTGTTTCTTTAAATAAAATAGCTATAAAAAAAAGACCCTGTCCTTTTGGTGGGTCTTTTCCATATGAAAAACTTTCAATAGAAAATGATATTATTATGAATTTTTAAATATTATTGACTTTTTATATTAACTACAATATTATTTAAGCAACTACCCTAGTTAAGTCCAAGCTTGATATATTTCTCTGGCTTTTACAACCTGTAGCTTTCAATTATGTATATATTTAAGCCACAAAATGTGATGCTTAACTGCCCATCATTTTTATTATCCAGTAGACACACACTCTTAGCAAAAAACAATGTATTTCTTATACAAAGACATGAGTAAACAATTTTATATTTATTAAGGAGAGTGCTAAATGAGAAAACTTGTATTTGATCCTAGTAAACAATATCAGGCGATAGACAATTTTGGTGCCTCTGCCTGTTGGTGGACAGATCCTGCCTACGAAAGCCTACCTGGTGAAGATATGGATGAGATAGCCCGTCTGCTTTTTGACAGACAAACAGGAGCAGGCCTTAGCTGCATCCGTTTTAATATCGGAGGAGGATCTTCCTGGTATGACAGGGAATTCATTGAGAACTGGATGATGAGAGCAGAGTGCTTTCAGATAGGTCCAAAGGCACCCTATGATTGGACTCGGCATGCCGGACAACAGTGGCTGATACAGCGTGCAAAGGAAATGGGTGTAGAACGCACCATTGCCTTTGTTAATAGTCCCCCTGCATGGCTTTGTGAGAATGGACACACCCGCTGTGATGAACAAACTGGCACTACCAATTTGAAACATGGAGCTGAAAGACAATTTGGTCGATACTTGGCAGATATTTTAAAGCATTTTCAGGACAAGGGACTACCCTTTGACTATATAAGTCCAATCAATGAACCACAGGTACCTTGGGACACTCCCAAACAGGAGGGTTGCCGGTATAGCAATGAGGATACTATTCGAACAGTTCTGGCTATTAAAAGAGAACTTGATGCGGCTGGTGTAACTGCAAAGCTTCTTATTAACGAGACCAATAATCCTTTAGCATTAGTGGATCTTGATCTTGTGCTGCAGGATGCTGAAAGTCTAATCCCGGGAGGCATTGAAAGAGGATGGCAGTTTGGCGGGAAATATTGTGAAAATATCAAAGATATCTTCAATTTATCCTGTATAAGGGATGCTGTTGCCCCCATTATTGCCTCCCACAGTTATGGTAGCGATATACCCGGAAAAATGACAAAGATACGCCAGCTGGTTATGGCAACAATGGAACGTTATCCTGGCTATGATTACTGGATGACAGAATACTGTATATTGGGAGAGTATGGTCCGGGTCGGGATTTGGGAATGGCACCAGCTTTGTACATTTCACGTGTAATACATGCTGATTTAACTGTTCTCAATGCGGCAGCATGGCAGTGGTGGCTTGCTGTTTCAGGGGCAGACTATAAGGATGGCCTGATCTATATAGATCTTGATGAACAGGGCAATTACGGAGGTTTTTATACCTCAAAAATGCTCTGGGCACTGGCCCATTATGCCAGATTTCTCCGTCCAGGCTCGGTGCGAGTAGAACTTACCGGCGGGGATAGTGAAGACGGTCTTCTTGTAACTGGTTGGCTCAATACAGAGGATAAAGCCGTTATTGTGCTGGTAAATACTAAAGATGTTGATGAGACTGTTGAAATAGTAGGCGGTGCAGACCGCTGGCGCATGTATAGAACCAGCGATGAGGAAGACATGGCAGATTGCGGCATTGCGGGGAATACTATTACCCTAAATGCCGGTAGTATTACTACACTTTATGAAAATATGTCAGCTTCTGGATAAGCTAGAAGCTGACATATACTTCTGGTTTAATATTTCCCTTTGGCAAAAAGTCACTTGAATTTTTCATTGAATGGTTTATTTTGTATTAAAAATCTTTTCCATTTCCCTCTCTTCCACCTCATTGTTATTACCTTCAACAACAGCGTTTGAAATAATACTGTTTAATAATCCATAACCACTTGGAAAAAAGCAGTTACTAAATATCACTTTTGCGCTATTTTCAATGATTAATTTACCTGCAATGACACAATTATTAAAACGAACTGGTTTATTGACGGTATTTTTTATATGAATAGTACAATCATAAAAATGACAGCTTGTGATAGTTTCCCCATTTGAAATCCCGTCAATTAACAATGCAATACCAGAGTTATGATTGATCTGGCAGTTGGATATAATTCCATGGGAATCGTTACTACCCCCCAAAATCTCAATCCCATTTATATTATCGTTAATCATACAGTTTGTTAGTTGAACATTGCCTCCTTGTATCCTGGCAGCTATTTCATTACCGTTAAACTGCGAGTTGGCTATTACCACGTATTCTCCTCTTTCTTCTGATAAAAAACCTATCTTGTTTGATAAAAATAGTAAATCACTGGCTGTTAGTGTAGAATGGGTACCAACAGTGTGACCTACTCTAAGACCAGCATATCCTTTAAAGCTCCTAAAACTACAATCACGTAAACGTATGAACTGTCTTCCTATAGTA
>JAAYGY010000038.1 GCA_012735575.1 Clostridiales bacterium | reverse complement strand
CATAAAGATATTTTTAGTAAAACATATAATAATTTACTAAAAGTATTGAATGGGTACAAATCTACTAGTATAATATATAGTATTGGTGCAAGCTGTTACCCATGGCTTCATCATAAATGAACCAGTAAATTTATAAATAACAGATACTGTACAGAGGTTGTTGATTTTATAAGAACGAGGCAAAAAATTTAGTAAAATTCTATTATGAGGTGAAGAAACATTGAAGAATGGTAGCAAGAAAATGATATTAGCGGATCTATCTTTACTGTTGGTAGCCCTTTTTTGGGGTGGGGGATTTGTTGCAGTAAAAGAGGCAATAAACAGTATTACTCCCTTTTATATGATAGCTATTAGATTTGGTATAGCCAACCTGATATTATTGGCCATATTCTGGAAGAGATTTAAAAACATAAATTGGCAGGATATAAAAATCAGCATAATAGTTGGTATCTTTTTATTTTTGGCTTTTTCAGCCCAAACAACAGGGGCACAGTATACAACAGCCGGAAAACAAGCTTTTTTAACAGCGGTAAATGTGGTAATAGTACCCTTTCTTACATGGATATTATACAAAAATGAATTAGATGCTTATTCTATCATAGCCTCTGTATTCTGTTTAATTGGAGTGGGCTTTCTAACTCTCAAGGACGGACTGTCTATAAATATTGGAGATTTTTTGACCTTGGTATGTGCCTTTCTTTTTGCTGTTCATATTGCATTATTAGGTGAATATGCAAAAAAGGTGGATACCATAGTTCTATCCATAATCCAGATGGCAACGGCGTCGGTGTTGGCACTAGTATGCGCCCTATTTACTGAACCAGTACCTGAAAGCCTGCCTGCAAATGCCTACTTTTCAATGGTCTATATGATTATTTTTAGCACAATGCTTGCTTTTATGATACAAACAATTGCTCAAAAATATACAACTGCAAACCATGCATCCCTTATCCTTTGTCTTGAAGCAGTATTTGGGTCGGTTTTAGCCGCCATATTTTTAGGAGACGTATTCACACCCAGTATGATAATAGGATGTGGACTAATATTTATCGGGATTATTATAGCTGAGACCAAATTAAAGTTCTTACAGTCAAATAAAAAGGAGGCCGAGGTAAAGATATGAGACAAGTAAAGCTTTGGGAAGATATAAGCATAGATAATATCAATAGGATGGATAGCCGGGCATATTTTATTTCCTATCCCGACAAGGACAAGGCCATGATCGGTGAAAAAAGATATAGCAGTGGTTACAAGATTTTAAACGGGGTCTGGAAGTTTTTATGTTTAGAAGCACCCGAGTATTCTCCTGCAGGTTTTTTTAATACTGATTTTGATGATCAGGACTGGGATAAAATTGTAGTACCGGGGAACTGGCAGCTGCAGGGCTATGGTAAAATGCACTATTCAGATCTGTGGTATAATTTCCCTATTAATCCACCTTATGTCCCCAGCTACAACCCAACGGGCATATATAGACGGGATTTTTATCTAAGTCAGGACTGGATAAATGAGAGAGTTGTTTTAAGGTTTAATGGAGTAGATTCAGCTTTTCAGCTGTGGATAAATGGAAAAGAAGTTGGATACAGCAAGGGTGCAAGGCTATGCTCTGAATTTGATATAACTGAGTATGTGGTTGAGGGCAGAAATAGCTGCACTATAAGAGTTTTTCAGTGGTCCGATGGAACATACCTGGAAAATCAGGATATGTGGTGGCTGAGTGGAATATTTAGGGATGTAGAGCTTATAAAAGAGCCTAAAACTGGAGTGGAAGATATCTTTATCATTACAGATTTTGATGATGACTACACAGATGGAAAACTCACAGTTAAGACAAGGATACGAAATCTACCAGAAGATGAGCAGTATATACTTGAATATGAGCTTTTGGATAAGGAAGATAACCTGGTATTTTTAGAAAGCATACAGTGCACTGAAAAGGATAATGTATTTGACAAAATAGTAAAAGCCCCAAAAAAATGGTCGGCAGAAGATCCAAATCTCTATAGACTGTTTATAACCCTTAAAGAAGGTTCTAAGGTTATACAGACCATACCTTTAAAGGTTGGATTTAGAAAAATTGTATTGGACGGGGATACATTCTTAGTAAACGGGGTTGCTATTAAGTTAAAGGGAGTAAACAGGCATGACTACAATCCAAGGAATGGAAGAGTAGTAGCTAAAGAAGAGATAGAAGCTGATATAAAGCTAATGAAGCAGCATAACATAAATGCCATAAGAACAGCTCATTATCCCAATTCCTCCTACCTGTACGAACTGTGTGACGAGTATGGTATGTATGTTATTGATGAGACCGATCTTGAGTGTCACGGCTTTGAGCTTACAGGTAATTATAGCTGGATTACAGATGATCCTGAATGGGAATTGTCCTATGTAAGCAGGCTTGAAAGAATGATTCATAGGGATAAAAATCATCCCTCTATTATCATGTGGTCTTTAGGCAACGAATCTGCCTTCGGGTGTAATTTTGTCTCTATGGCAAAGAGAGCAAAAGAGATGGATCCTACCAGACTAGTACATTACGAAGGAGATAGTAAGGCTGAAGTGGCAGACGTTTATTCCACCATGTATACCTGGCTGGAACGTCCGGACCAGCAACGATTGACAATGGATAAGATTATTAAGGAATCAGAGAAACCCCATATTCTCTGTGAATACTGCCATGCCATGGGTAACGGTCCAGGAAATCTTAAGGAATACCAGGATTTGTTTTATGCCCATGATAAGCTTCAGGGAGGATTTGTTTGGGAGTGGTTTGACCACGGAATAGAAGCCTTGGATGAACAAGGGAGAAAATATTATAAGTATGGCGGGGATTTTGGGGATGATCCTACTAACGGAGCTTTCTGTATAGATGGCCTGATAATGCCCGATAGAACACCTTCCCCGGGACTGTTGGAATACAAGAAAGTAATAGAGTCTGTTGAAACCACAGAAGTGGATCTTGATAAGGGTATAATCAATGTTCGAAACAGGTATGACTTTATAAGCCTAGATCACTTAAACCTATCCTACTCCATAGTCAAGGATGGTAAAGTTTTAGTCAGTGGTACTGGCCATATTAAGGGTATCCCAGCAAGGAGTACTAAAGATATTAGGCTTGATTTTGATACAAAGATTATCAAAAACCTGAAAGGTGATTGTTATCTAAACATTGTATATCAGCTAAATAAGGATACCAGTTGGGCAAAGAGCGGCCATATATTAGCTACTGCTCAATTTAAGTTGGAAACAGAAGAGGAACTTATAGCAATAAGGCCTCAGGGAAGTATAGATGCCATTGACAAAGACTTCCTTTTAATTATCAAGGGATCAAACTTTGAAACAGCCTTTGATAAGGTTAAAGGAAGGATGCTCTACCTTGAAAGAGATGGATATAGGGTCATTAGCGAAGGAGCAGAGCTTAACTTCTGGAGGGCCCCCATTGATAATGATATGTATTTATTAGATGATTACTATAATAAATATTTCATGCATCTTATGAGAGAATCTATGGAATCTTTTGAATATGAACTAAAATATAACCATGTCCTTGTAAAGGTTAAAGTCACCAACGGATCTCCAAACTCTTCCTGGTTTTATAATTCTACCTATGAATACAGGATATATCCTACTGGTGATATACTGCTTAATGTATCGGGTGTTCCCAGTGGCCAGGTTGAACTGGCGCCAGCCATGATCCCCAGAATAGGCATAAAGATGCAGCTAAACAAGGAATGTTCAAATGTAAGATGGTCAGGCAGAGGGCCCGGTGAATCCTATCCTGATTCTAAGGAGGCCAACCTCTTTGGTACTTATGAAAAAACAGTGGATGATCTGTTTACAAACTATGTTCATCCACAAGAGAATGGAAACAGGTCAGAATGCAAATGGGTGAGTCTAGTCAACGACAGGGGATTAGGGCTGTTAGTTTCCACAAGGAATAGGTTTGACTTTAGTGCCATGTATTATGAGGATTGTGATTTAGAAAAAGCCAAGCATACTGTAGATTTGGTTAAAAGGGATTATATAGTTTTAAATATTGACTATAAGCAAAATGGCCTGGGCAGTAATTCCTGTGGCCAGGATCAGTTAGATAAATATAGGTGCAAATTTGAGCCCTTTAAGCTTTCCCTAAAACTTAATGCCTTTAACAACAAGGAAGTATCAGATTATTTTCTGGCTAAGGAAGTTATTGAAAAATAGCTTTGTATCCTTAGTATATCAGAAAGGCAGACAGTGAGTGGGCAGGAAAGAGTATGGGTGTTTATAGGACAAATATATAAAGGATAAATATATCAAATATACAGGCAAGAAAGGAGGTGGATCCTTTTTAAATGGCCACACTAAAGGATATAGCCAAGAGAGCGGGGGTTTCTTTATCTACGGTTTCCAGGGTATTAAACTATGACGATTCATTAAATGTTTTGGATAGTACCAGGAAAAGAATTTTTCAGATTGCTCATGAATTGAATTATGTTCCCAAGAAGGAAAGAAAAACGAAAAAGTTGGGCCATCGGGTTTGTATTTTGAAGGGATACTCTCAGGAGGCCGAGCTTGACGATACCTATTACCTGTCTATAAGACTCACTATTGAAAAGAATCTAAAGGAGAGAGGTATAGATTATAGGGTTATTTCCAAGGAAGATCTCTTTAATGAGAGTTTAGAGGAAACCCACGGTATTTTAGCTGTTGGGCTGTTTTCCCATGAAGTATTAAAAATACTGAAAAATATAAAAAGGCCAATTGTATTTGTGGATAGTGATCCTGAAGATGAAGATGTCGATTGTGTAGTGGTTAGCATGAAAAGGGTGGTTAAAAAAGCTCTTGATTATTTGACATCCCTTGGTCATAGAGAAATAGGATATATTGGCGGAATAGACTTTGATAATGAGAATTTCAAGGGTATCGGTGACTCGAGGGAAAAGCATTTTCGTGATTATATGAGGAGTAAAAACATTCTAAATGAAGACTATATAAGGATTGGAAGATTTACTCCGGCAAGTGGATATGAACTTATGAAGTCAATCTTAGAGAAGGGAAAGTATCCGACAGCATTTTTTGTTGCCAATGATTCTATTGCCATAGGTGCTTACAAAGCTATAATAGAGAAAGGACTTAGTATCCCGGATGATATAAGTATAATAGGATGTAATGATATATCCACTGCACAGTATATAGTTCCTCCACTTACAACTATAAAAATATATGCAGATTTTTTTGGAGAGGTGACAGTAGACCTTATAGAAGAACGGCTTGTTGGGGGAAGGGAACTTAGCAAAAAAGTCGTTTTACCTACCCAACTGATAATTAGAGAGAGTTGCAAAAAAGTGTAGTATATGAAATATAATATATTTTTAAGTGCTATATAATAAATATGCAAGTGCAATATACAGAGAGAAAGGCGGCTAAAGCCTGTCTTTTTTCTTTAAGTAGAAACTACAAAAACCGGGCATTATATGGTAAGATATATTAAGTATAAGCTTTCGTAAAACACTCCGATGTACAAACCCCTAAAAGAGAAATCCTTTTTATCGATTTGTGTATTCACCATAATCCAAAATAATAAAACTAAAAACAAAAGAACAATAAGGAGGATAAAAGCATGTTAAAAGTAGCAATGTTAAGCTATTGGCATGTCCATGCATGGGATTATACCAGGCAACTTATGGCCAGGGATGATGTGAAGATCACAGCAGTATGGGATGAGATTCCCGAGAGAGGAGAAAAGGCTGCCAAGGAAATCGGTGCTGCCTTTGAAGCTGATCTGGATACACTACTAAAAAGGGATGATGTAGATGCCGTAGTTGTAGATACCCCTACCAATCTACATAAGGAAGTAATGGTTGCAGCAGCCCAGGCAGGAAAACATATCTTTACAGAGAAAGTAATGGCCATTACAGTCAAAGACTGTCAAGAGATTGCTGATGCAGTACGAAAGGCAGGAGTTAAGTTCTGTATTTCATTCCCACACCGTACCATGCCCCATAATCTTTTTGCAAAAAAAGTAGTGGATGAAAAGTTAATCGGAGATATTACCCTACTTCGAGTAAGAAATGCCCACGATGGTTCAGTAGGCGGTTGGCTGCCTGATCATTTCTATGATCCTGATGAGTGCGGAGGCGGAGCCATGATAGACCTGGGTGCTCATGGAATGTATTTGTCCAGGTGGCTGCTTGGTGAGCCTGTTCGTATTACTTCCATCTTCAACAATTATATTGATAAGCCTGTTGAGGATAATGCAGTAAGTGTTATCGAGTTTAAAAACAAGGCCATAGCAATTAACGAAACTGGATTTGTAACCTCCAATAGCCCCTTTACCATGGAGCTTCATGGTACCCATGGAAGCTTGTTTATAGGCGGGTCGGAAAACAAGGTAAGGCTTATATCAAAAAAGATAGATAGCCAGGTTTCAGGCTGGATTACTCCTACACAGCTGCCAGAGCCATTACCCAGTGCCATTAATCAATGGGTGGACGGAATCCTAAATGATGGGGAAATTATCTTTGGTTTAGAAGACGGTATTCAGTTAACGGAACTTATGGAAGGGGCCTATAAATCCCACAGGGAGAACCGTATAGTAGAACTATAATACAAAATGTCAATATAGTCATATATATGCCAATATCTTAAGATTGAATGCTGACATTTTATGAAATATAATATCAATATAGCTACATTAACCGTATATAATGCTAGTCCAACAGCTATCATTTAACGGATATAATGTGCTATTGAAAAGTGAACGCCTTCACTGATTTGATTTACAAAACTTGGCTTATGTAATGCAGAAAAGCCTATATATCATCTATTACATTTTCTAACTAGGAGGGTTTAAGCATGAAACATGTCTATCATGGTGCAGTCAATGATTGGGAAAATCACAAGCTAATGCACCGAAATCGTGAGCCAGCTCGTGCATATTTTATTCCCTATGCATCTAAGGAGGATGCTCTTACCTTTGAACGCCAGAATTCACCCTGGTTTAAGCTTTTAAATGGTATGTGGAAATTCCACTATGCAACATCACCCATGACAGCTCCTCAAGAGTTTTATAATGAGGACTTTGACGTATCAGAATGGGATGATCTAGAGGTACCTAGCTGCTGGCAATACAAAGGCTATGGATATCCTCACTATACCAATGTAATCTATCCCTTCCCTGTAGATCCTCCCCATGTACCCAGTGAAAACCCCACAGGCAGCTATAGAAAAGACTTTTATATACCAGAGGAGTGGAATGGACGCAGGATAATCTTACGTTTCGAAGGGGTAGACAGTGCTTTTCATGTCTGGGTAAACGGGCAAGAGGTTGGATTTAGCAAGGTTAGCCGAATGCCCTCTGAATTCGATATTACTCCAATGGTTCGGCCAGGAAAGAACACAGTAGCTGTAAGGGTATATCAGTGGTCCGATGGAAGTTATCTTGAAGACCAGGATATGTGGTGGCTTAGCGGTATTTTCAGAGATGTATACCTTCTGGCCAGACCGGAAGTTGAAATCCAAGATTTCTTTGTTAAAACTGATCTGGATGACCAGTATAGGGACGGAGTCTTAAAGGTAGAAACCAAGATAAAAAATACAGGACAGGATAAGGCCCATAACTATACATTAGAGATGGTTTTACTTGATAAGTTTGACAAGGAAGTTGGACAAGCTGTAACGGATGAGCCTATCACTTTAAATGCTGAAGATCAAGCTGTGCTGAACCTGGAAATCCCTGTTGAAAATCCTGAGAAATGGTCAGCAGAACATCCCTATCTCTATAAGATGTTACTTACCCTAAAGGATGGCCAGGGGGATATTGTAGAGGTCGTCACATCCAAAGTAGGATTCCGCACCATTGAGCTTAAAGATGGAGTATTTTTGGTAAACGGCGTACCTATAATGTTAAAAGGGGTAAACAGGCACGACCATCATCCAGAGGCAGGTAGGACCGTACCTCTGGAGGCAATGCTACAGGATGTACTCTTAATGAAACAGCACAACATCAATGCAGTACGTACTTCCCATTATCCCAATGATCCCAGATTTTATGATCTTTGCGATGAATATGGACTGTATGTGATTGATGAAACAGATCTTGAAACCCATGGATTTGGTGTCCTTGGAAATATGGATCAATTAAGTGATGATCCAGAATGGGAAGACGCCTATATAGATAGAGTAGAGAGAATGGTAGAACGGGATAAAAACCATCCATCCATCATAATGTGGTCTTTAGGTAATGAATCCGGATTTGGATGTAACCATGTGGCCATGGGTAAGTGGATCAGGGAAAAGGATCCTACCCGACTGATCCATTATGAAGGTGAGACCAGGCTGTGTTTCAAAGGCCATAAGGATGAGATCAAGGTAGCTGACGTATACAGCACCATGTATACCTCAGTAGAAGAGATGATAGAAGTAGGCAAGAGGGAAGATTTCGATCATCCCCATATTATGTGTGAGTATGCCCATGCTATGGGTAACGGTCCCGGCGGACTGAAGGAATATTGGGATGCCTTCTATACCTACAGACGACTCCAAGGCGGATTCATATGGGAGTGGCTTGATCATGGTGTTGCCATGGAAACCGAAGATGGAGTCAAGTACTATGGCTATGGCGGAGATTTTGGAGATTTCCCCAACGACGGAAACTTTGTTGTTGATGGATTGCTCCTGCCTGACCGTACACCTACCCCAGGGCTTATAGAATATAAAAAGATAATTGAGCCAGTTGTAGCTGAGGTAATTGATCTTGAAAAAGGAAGGATAAAATTAACCAACCGCTACGATTTTGTAGGTTTAGACAGTCTACAACTAGCCTGGAATGTAACGGCCGACGGAGTTGTCCTCCAGAATGGCAGCCTGGACATAGAAAACATTGAACCTGGACAGAGCGGTGAAATAACTGTACCCTTCTGTATGCCAGAAAATCCAGCACCAGAGACTGACTACTGGCTGAATCTTCGATTTGTACTGGCATATGATACCAATTGGGCCAAGCAAGGCCATGAAGTAGCCTGGGCTCAGTTTAAGCTACCAGTAGAGTCCCCCAGCCTGCCTCCGGTTAAGGTACAATCAATGCCACCTGTTGCATGTCATGACTTAGGTAGGGAACTTAAGGTAGAAGGTGTCAACTTTGAGTTGGTCTTGGATAAGGTATGTGGAGTTATCAAGTCCTGGACCTATGAAGGAGTGTCCATGGTAGACAAAGGGCCTAAGCTTAATTTCTGGCATGCGCCCACTGATAATGACAGAAACTCCACCGAAGATTGGAAGAAGACTGGACTCAAGCATTTAACCCACAGGGTAGATCAGGTTGAGTGGGAAATTAAGGATGACAGGGTTGTAATTATTAAAGTTAATAGCCGTATAGCTCCACCGGTTCTGGATTGGGGAATAGATTCCCAGTATCTATATAAGATATATGGAAGCGGGGATATTGTTCTGGAGGTAAAGGGTGACCCCCATGGCAATAATCTGCCCAAGATGCTGCCTCGCATAGGCTTACAGCTGACCATACCTGGTCAAATGGATAAAGTGACCTGGTATGGACGAGGTCCGGGAGAGTCCTATCCAGACAGCAAAATGGCAAACGCCTTTGGAGTTTATAATAAAACTGTGGATGAGCTTTATACTCCTTATACCTATCCTCAAGAAAACGGGAACAGAACCGATGTAAAATGGGTATCCTTTACCAGCAATTCAGGTATGGGCCTATTGGCAGTTGGAATGCCTCAACTAGATTTCAGTGCCCATAGGTTTACAACCGAGGATCTGGAAAATGCTAAACATACCTGTGATCTGGTTCCTAGGGAGAATATTACCCTTAATCTGGACTATAAACATAATGGACTGGGAACAGCTAGCTGTGGACCAGGACAACTTCCTCAATATCAGCTAAAGCCTGAGAAGTTTGCCTTTACTTTAAGGTTAAGTCCCTATTCAAAGCATGGAATTTCACCAGTGGGCCTGGCTAAAAAGGTTATTGAGGATTAAAAATTAAAATATTTTGTTTATTTGTTCATCTATATCTGATATAATTTAGGTAAGTAATAGTGCTAGATAGTCAAGACTTATGGCTATCTAGCACTATGTGTTAAAGAGTAAAAAAGGTTGATGGCAACCAAAGGGGGACTTGGGACAATATGAGTTTATTGGTGTTGGATTCAATAGATTTTAAAGTAGATGTGGATAAATTACTTGAAAAACTTCATATGGATAGAGATAGCGACGATATAGATGATCTTTTAAGGCTGGTGGAAATAGCCAATGAAATTGGAAGGCCCAAGGCTATGTATAAAGAGGCTATTGTTGAGGTTAAGGGTAAGGACTATGTAGTAGTGGACGGTGTAAAATTTACCAGCCACATTTTGAGAGTTAATCTAGATGCAGTGGATAGAATTTTTCCTTATGTATGCACATGCGGCAGTGAGTTAAATCAATGGGCAAAATCCCTGGATGATTTTCTGGAACAGTACTGGGTGGATAAAATAATGGAGTTGGCCCTTCAAAGAGCTGTTGAAGCTTTTGAAAGCCATTTGGAAGCAAATTTTAAGCTGGGAACCACATCCAATATGAACCCAGGATCTCTGGAGGACTGGCCTATAAGCCAACAGAGTGAATTGTTTACTCTACTAGACAATCCCCATGAAAAGATAGGGGTGGAATTGACCGACAGCTATTTAATGCTGCCAATGAAATCTGTATCAGGTATCAGATTTTCCTCCGATATAGATTTTATTAACTGTCAGCTTTGTCCCAGGGAAAGATGCGAAAACCGAAGAGCAGGATTTGATGAACACCTGTATAACAAAAGATATAAAGGCAAAAATATCTCCAAGTAGATCGTCTAATTTAAACTAAACCGTT
>JAAYGY010000037.1 GCA_012735575.1 Clostridiales bacterium | reverse complement strand
ATATTAAACTGAGCCATGGTTCATCCTCCTCGGTTTGATATTTGTTTTCAACTATATTTTAACCGAGATACGAGCCTTGGCTCAACTTCTTTTTACACCATTATACAGACTTAATCACCTGTAAAGGAAAAACACTTTACACTAATACGTCCTTTCCTTAAGGAGTGTATGAATGGAAAAGTTTGCTCAAATAGGTATGTTATTGGAGATATATGGTGGTTTACTTACCCATAGGCAAAGGGATGTTATGGATTTATACTATAATTATGACCTCTCCCTTTCCGAGATAGCGGAACAGTTTGATATAAGTCGACAGGGAGTGCATGATCTTATTAAAAGATCAGAGCAGATACTTCTAAAAGCGGATCAAAGCGTTGGAGTGTTAAAGCTTAGGGACAGGTTATGGAATAGGATTAGAGATATTGAGCAGGATTTAGATAGCATTATCGACGATTTTTATGAAGAATGCAAGGCAAATCCTGATAAAATAAAAGAAAAGATAAAGCTTGTAAAGAAAAAAGTTCACGATCTAGGTAGTTTATGACTAGCTGCAACCGGTGACAATATAAGGAGGTTGAATGATGGCATTTGAAGGGCTGTCAAGCAAGCTACAGTCTACTTTCAAGAAGTTGACAGGTAAGGGAAAGCTATCAGAAAAAGATGTAAAAAATGCTATGCGCGAAGTTAGGCTGGCTTTATTAGAAGCTGATGTCAACTTTAAGGTTGTAAGGGAATTAATTAAAAAGATTAGCGAAAGAGCTGTAGGCCAGGAGATAATGCAAAGTTTGACTCCTGGACAACAGGTTATAAAGATAGTAAATGAAGAATTAACTGCCTTAATGGGCGGCACATATAGTAAAATAAATCTTGCACCTACTCCTCCTACGGTAATAATGATGGTGGGGCTGCAGGGGGCAGGAAAAACCACTACCGCAGGTAAGTTAGGCGGTTATTTTAAGAAGGAAGGTAAAAAACCTCTTCTTGTTGCATGTGATATATACCGTCCTGCTGCTATAAAGCAACTGCAGGTAGTGGGAGATCAACTATCTATTCCAGTATTTGAAATGGGCAAGGATGATCCTGTAAATATAGCCAAAAATGCCATTGCCCATGCCAAGGATGAAGATTATGATATAGTTATTATCGATACAGCTGGTAGGCTCCACATAAACGAGGAATTAATGGATGAGCTAAAAAATATTCAAAATGCTGTAAATCCCCATGAAATCCTTTTGGTTGTTGATGCAATGACTGGGCAGGATGCTGTTAATGTGGCGGAGAGCTTTAATGAAAAGCTTGGCATAAATGGTGTAGTTTTAACAAAGTTAGATGGAGATACCAGAGGAGGAGCTGCCCTTTCAGTAAAAGCTGTTACTGGCAAGCCGATCAAGTTTGCTGGTATGGGTGAAAAACTTACCGACCTGGAGCTTTTCCATCCCGATAGAATGGCATCCAGAATTCTTGGAATGGGGGATGTTCTCAGTCTAATTGAAAAAGCCCAGGCCAATATAGATGCGGAAAAGGCCATGGAGCTAGAGAAAAAGCTTCGAACGCAGCAATTTACTCTTGATGATTTTCTTGATCAGCTTCAACAGCTTAAGAAAATGGGTCCCTTAAGCGATATTGTTGGCATGATTCCTGGGTTAAACCCAAGCAGAATTGGTGGTATAGACTTAGATGACAGGCAGATAGTTAGGACTGAAGCTATCATTCAATCCATGACCAGAGAGGAAAGATATAACCCCAGCATTATTAACGCTAGTAGGAGAAAGAGAATCGCTAAGGGAAGCGGAACCAGTATACAAGATGTTAATAGGCTGTTAAAATCCTTTAACGAGTTTCGTAGGATGATGAAAAAGATGACTGGAATGGAAAAGTCCATGAAACGGGGCAGATTTAAGTTTCCTTTTTAATTAAATAGCATTTTAAGGATTTATACTTCTTTTAACAAGTGTATAGATTCTAGAAATATATAATTTATATCTATATCATAGAAAAGAGGTGATATGATGGCAGTAAAGATTAGACTTAAAAGAATTGGTGCAAAGAAGAACCCTCACTATAGGGTTGTAGTTGCTGACTCAAGATCACCACGAGATGGTCGATTCATTGAGGAAATTGGATATTACCATCCATTAGCCAACCCTTCAGTAGTTAAGATAGATGCTGAAAAAGCAAAAAAATGGCTACAGAATGGTGCACAGCCTACTGATACCGTTAGGCAGTTATTGAAAAATAGCGGTATAATTGAAGGCTAAATTTAGAACTAATAGAAATCAATATAATTGCGGGGGTGTTTATTTAATGGGAGAATTAGTTAAATTTATTGCTCAATCCCTAGTAGATAATCCAGAACAGGTAGATGTTAAAGAAATTCAAGGCGAACAAACAGTTATTATTGAATTAAGGGTAGCCCCCGAAGATATGGGCAAAGTAATAGGTAAACAGGGACGAATCGCCAAAGCTATTCGTACCGTTGTAAAGGCCGCAGCAACCAAGGAAAAGAAGAGGGCTGTTGTAGAAATAATTTAAGTATAGGAAGTAAGAGAAATTGTTAGAATATATTTCCGTTGGATATGTTTTAAAACCCCGAGGCATCAAGGGGGAAATAAAGGTTGAACCTCTTACAGACTATATAGAGCGATTTGATGAATTGGATGTTCTCTATATAAAGGAGAATGATGAGCACAAGCCCGTAAAGATTCTTTCCAGAACATATAGCCAAACCCATGTATTTTTAAAACTTGAAGGCTATATGGACAGAGATCAGGCTGAAAGGCTTAGGGGGCAGTATCTTTGGATTACTAGGGATCAGGTTAGAGATTTACCCGAGGATACATTCTTAATCGCCGATATAATTGGATGTGCTATATATACAAAAGAGGGAAAGCATCTAGGATGTGTGGATAATGTTATCCATACTGGAAGCAATGATGTCTATGTAACCAAAGGTCCATTAGGAGAAATTTTAATACCTGGACTAAAAAAGGTTGTTTTGGATGTAGATATTCAAGAAAAAAAGATTATAGTGTCTGTACAGGAACTGGAGGGGTTATTACCCGATGCTGATTGATATTTTAACCCTGTTTCCTGAAATGTTTGATGGAGTTTTAGGGACAAGCATTATAGGGCGGGCAAGAGAAAATAAAATACTGGACATAAACATCATTAATATAAGAGATTTTGCTAAGAATAAGCATAAACAGACTGATGACTATCCCTATGGTGGTGGTCCAGGAATGATTATGTCGCCCCAACCCTTGTTTGATGCTTTTTACCATGTACTAGATGGTGCTCCTGAGACTAGAGTTGTATATTTTTCTCCCCAGGGTAAGACCTTACGTCAGGATATAGCTCAGGAGTATGCAAAGATCCCTCATTTAGTATTGCTGTGCGGCCATTATGAAGGGGTGGACCAAAGGGTCATAGACAGGTTTGTTGACGAAGAAATATCAATAGGTGATTATATCCTTACAGGTGGTGAACTGCCAGCTATGGTCTTTATTGACTGTGTATGCCGGTTAATACCTGGTGTGTTGGGCAGTTCCTTATCAGCAGAGGATGAATCTTTTAGCAAAGGTCTTCTAGAATATCCCCATTATACCCGTCCTCAAGAATATGAAGGCCTAAAGGTTCCTGAAGTGCTTCTATCCGGGAACCATAAGGAAATTGAAAAATGGAGGAAAAGGGAGAGTCTTCGTAACACCTTGAAAAAGCGGCCAGACCTATTAATAGATGCTAATCTAACTTTGGAAGAGCGCAAGATAATTGATGAGTTAAAAAGTAGTAAGATATAGCAAGGCAAATATTTATTGCCTTGAAAAAGCTGGTATGCTATAATGAGTTTTGTTATTATGCACGTTCCTCTGTCTCTATGTAGTTATGAACGTTTGTCATGGAAGGAGGTAGTAAGTGACATGGATGTAATTAGAGCTATCGAAAAAGAGCAAATGAAGAAGGATATCCCTCAGTTTAATGTTGGGGACACTGTTAGAGTTTATGTAAAAGTTGTTGAAGGTTCTAGAGAAAGATTGCAAGCCTTTGAAGGCGTTGTAATACAAAAAAGAGGCGGCGGCATTCGCGAAACCTTTACCGTACGTAGATTATCCTACGGCATAGGAGTGGAAAGGGTTTTCCCTATACATTCTCCTAAGATTGACCGAATTGAGGTAGTCCGAAGAGGTAAGGTACGTAGAGCAAAATTATTCTATCTGAGAGATCGAGTAGGAAAAGCAGCAAAGGTTAAAGAAAGACAACGATAAGAATGTGGGACTGAGGACAGTCCCATATTTTTTCACACCTTTGCTTATTAGGAGATGGCTGCATATGAATGATGTAAAAAGTGATATCAAGGAATGGATACAGGCTATACTAATTGCTATTGTTGTATCTATCATTATTCGCATGTTTCTGTTTGAGACTACTTTAGTGTATGGAAAATCTATGGAATCAACCCTTCATGATAGAGATAGGGTTATTATAAATAAGCTTATATACCAGTTTAATCTCCCAAAGAGAGGAGATATAGTTGTATTTAAAAACCCTGAAAACACAAAGGAGAATTTCGTCAAACGTGTAATTGGTTTACCGGGAGACACTATCGAGATAGTAGATGAAAAAGTATATGTGAATGATGAATTATTGGATGAACCCTATATAAATGAACCTACCAAAGGAGATTTTCCTAAAGTTGAGGTTCCTCCCGATACTATCTTTGTCATGGGGGACAACCGTAACAGTAGTCAAGATAGTAGAAATCCAAAAGTTGGCTTTGTTCCTATTGATAATGTTATAGGCAAGGCTCAGTTGCGCATATGGCCCCTTGATGATTGGACTTTATTTAAGTAGCATGAAAGGAGATATTTTGTTGAATATCAACTGGTATCCAGGGCATATGGCCAAAGCCAAAAGGTTAATATCGGAAAGTTTAAAATTGGTAGATATTGTATTGGAGATCAGGGATGCGCGTATTCCCTTAAGTAGTGCTAACCCGGATTTTGATGACCTGTTTACAAATAAAACCAGAATAGTGTTTCTGAACAAGAGGGATTTGGCTGATTCTTCTATTACTGGGGATTGGGTAGACTGGTTTTCTGAACAGGGCATAAAGGCAGTGCCCATCAATTCTTTGGATCCCCAAGACACAAATAATGCAAAGGAGATAATTCTAAAAACAGCAAAAGAGTTTCACCAAGAGATACTTAAAAGAAAAGGGATAAGAAAAACTATCAGGGGCATGGTAATAGGAATACCTAATGTTGGAAAATCAGCTTTTATAAATGGTGTAGCAGGAGTTAAGAAAGCCAAAACAGGAAATAAACCGGGGGTTACCAGAGACAAGCAATGGATAAAGGTAACTCACTATGTTGAGTTGTTAGACACTCCTGGTCTATTATGGCCAAAGTTGGATCAGAAAGAGGTATCCCTTAATTTGGCCTATACCCATACTATAAAGGAAGAGATACTGGATAAAGAAGAGATTGCTCATTATTTTCTAGAAAAGGCCAAAGTTGAATTTCCCGAAGCTATTATTGCCAGATATGGTGAACTGGATATGGAGCTAAAAGGATACGAAATATTGGAAGGTATTTGCATCCAAAAAGGTTGGGTACAAGCAGGTGGTGTGCCTGACCTAAAAAGAGGTTCAAGTCATGTTTTAGATGATTTCCAACAGGGAAGACTGGGTAGATTGACTTTGGAAAAGCCCCCCAAATAATATTAATATTACATAAGATATGGTGTTGAATATATGGAAATTGATAAATTAACTGTCGTTGAGGTTAAACAGTTAGTTAGCAGTAGTTCAATGGAGCAACTGAATAGATTATTAGAATTGGTTAAGCAGGACAATAGAAAAGGGGTTAGAAATTTATATAAAACCATTCTACGGCAGATTGAGGATGAGAAAAATAAGCTGAAAAAAAAGCAAGTTTTATTGCAGGAAGAAAATAAACTTTGGGCTATGGGTTACGGCAATGTTGGTGGCTTGGATGAAGCTGGAAGAGGCCCTTTAGCAGGTCCTGTAGTAGCAGCATGTGTGGTCTTTGGTCCAGGAACTTATATAGATGGAATAGATGATTCCAAAAAATTGTCCCCTGCTAGAAGAGAAAAGCTCTTTAGTATTATAATGGAAAAAGCAAAAGCTGTAGGCATTGGTCGTGTGGATGCATGGGAAATTGATCGGTTAAACATTTTAGCTGCTACTCGTTTGGCTATGGAGCAGGCGGTGTCAAAGTGCTATCCAAATATAGATTTTGTACTGGTAGATGCCATGGATCTTCGGTTATCAGTACCCAACACTTCACTAATTAAAGGAGATGCCCGCTCCCATTCCATTGCTGCGGCTTCTATTATAGCCAAGGTTACCAGGGACAGGGAGATGCTAGAGTGGCATAAAAAGTATCCTAACTATGGATTTGATAGCCATAAGGGATATGGTACCAGCAGCCACATAGAGGCAATCCGAGAGCATGGTCTATGTCCTATACACAGAAGGACTTTTACTCATAGAATTATTAGCGATTATTAGCAGCATTAATTTTTATTTCCCCAAAGAGCAGGGGTAAAGACTATCAATGAATTAAAAAAACTGGAGAAAAATTGTATGGATCGCAAAAAGTTAGGCAGTTGGGGAGAACAAAAGGCAAGGGAATATTTAGAGAGTAAAGGCTTTGTGATATTGGAGATAAACTATCGCTGCAAGCTGGGTGAAGCAGATATAATAGCTATGGATGGAGACAGTTTGGTATTTATTGAAGTCAAAACTAGAACATCTACAACCTATGGATTTCCAGCAGAGTCAATAAGCAGTAGAAAACAGAAAAAATATATCCAAATGGCATCTATTTATTCAAAGGAAAAGGGAATAAGAGGAGTCTCCTTTCGCTTTGATGTAGTTGAGATACAGGTTAAAGGACAGGAAAAATGGGATATCAATCATATTCCCAATGCTTTTCAGTCTATTGGAGGCAGATATTATTTTTAAGTTTAAACCCATACACATTGGAGGAAATACCATATGGATTACCGGAAACTTTTTAAAGAGATAAATCAAGGAAAGTGGCAGGGGGTTTATCTCTTTTTTGGTGAAGAACAATATATAAAACAACAGGCCTTAAATAAAGCTATAGAGGCTATGGTGGATCCCTCCCTAAGAGACCTAAACTATGATCAAATTGATGGATCCCAGCTGGATTTGGATACCATAATAAACGCTTGTGAAACTTTACCTTTTATGGCCGAAAAAAGATTAGTAGTCCTGAAGGATCTTTCTATTTTGAATGGAAAGCCTGATGGTGATATAGATGAAGACAGATTTCTTGAATATATCAAAAAAATGTCGGATACTACCTGCCTTATTCTTTACTGTCGTAACGGGATAGATAAAAGGAAGAAAATCTATAAATACATAAATAAAGCAGGGAAAGCTATAGAGTTTAACCATTTGACGGGTCGGGAGTTATACACCTGGATAAACCAGACTGTAGAAAATAGAGGAAAGAAAATTTCATTCAAGGCTATAGGATATCTAATCGAACGGGTGGGTAACAGTTTAGAAGATATATCTAATGAACTGGAAAAGCTTATATCTTATGTAGGTAAGAATGAAGAAATAGATATTCAAGCTATAGATCAGGTTGTAATTCCAACTCTTGAACAGAGCATTTTTCAACTGGTGGATGCTATCGGGGAGAAAAAGACTGATAAGGCTTTAATGGTATTGGGCAATCTAATAAATGAGGGAGGTCAGGCTGCACCACCTATTCTGTCTATGATTGCCAGGCAATTTAGGCTTATACTACAATGCAAGGAATACCGTGATAAGGGATACAATCCTGATACTATAGCAAGTATGTTAAAACAACCATCCTTCGTTGTTAGAAAATGTTTATCTCAAGCAAGAAATTTTACCATGGAACAGCTAAGAAAAGGAACAGAACTGTGTCTGGAGGTTGATTACCACATCAAGACCGGAAGGGTTCAGGATACCATGGGTTTAGAGCTTATAATCATCAAAATGTGTAACCACTAAACAACAAAAGCTTCCAACTTTAGGAAGCTTTTTGCCACATTTAATTATTCTTGATTCTGAGCTACTTGTAGTTTTAAAGCTAATTTAGACTTTTTCCTGCTAGCTGCATTTTTGTGGAAAACTCCTTTAGCAGCTGCTTTATCAATACTGCTGGTTACCTGTGGGTATAAGTTGCGTGCCTTTTCCAAGTCACCCTCAGCAATAGCAGCTTCGAATTTTTTAATAGCAGTTTTAACACTTGATTTAATAGATTTATTTCGCAAAGTTCTAATTTTAGTTACTTTTATTCTTTTAATAGCGGATTTAATGTTGGCCAAGATATTCACCTCCTTGATTAAATCGACGAGAACAATTTTATCATGAACCTATAGAAAAGGCAAGGGAAATATTGAGATATTGATAGTTTGGAATAAAAAAAAAACTGCTGGTCATTATAGTGATATGGAAACATCACACTACTGCGAAGAGGTGAAATATATGATAAGTATTAGAACAGATCTAGCAATGGAGGCAAGAGAAATATATGGCCAGCAAAGCGATGATATGGCTGGGATTGAAAGTGAAAGTTACAGGGACAATGGTATCGAGATAACCAGGGTCAGAATTACAAGTCCCAGTGGTGAGCAAAAAGTGGGTAAACCCATGGGCAATTATATTACAATAGAAGCTGCAGGTATAAGAGATAGGAATCCAGAGTATGATGAGTTGGTAAGCCAGAAATTGAGTCAGGAAATCAAAGGTTTACTAGATATAAACAAGGACAGTAATATTTTGATAGTGGGCCTGGGAAACTGGAACATAACTCCTGATTCACTGGGTCCCAAGGTGGTGGACAGGGTGATGGTAACAAGACATATCCTGGAATTAATTCCTGATCAGGTTGATGAAAGGGTACGTGCTGTTTGCGCTATAGCACCAGGTGTACTGGGTATAACAGGTATTGAAACTGGTGAAATAATAAGAGGAGTGGTGGACAGGGTTAAGCCCCATGGAGTTATTGTAATTGATGCCTTGGCTTCTCGGAAAACTCAGCGAATAGGTACAACTATTCAGATAGCAGATACGGGTATAAATCCTGGTTCAGGAATTGGCAACAAAAGGATGGGTATAAACCAGGAAACCTTAGGTGTTAAGACTATAGCTATAGGAGTACCCATGGTAGTTTATGCCCATACAATAGGTAGAGATTCACTAGATATAATAATAAGAGAGTTTTCCAACCAGGCGACACCGGGAACCGAGTTTTATAAGATGTTGAAAGGTATGGACCAGCAGCAGCTGGATAGCATGGTGAATCAGGTTTTAAGTCAAGATCTGGGAGATCTGGTTGTAACTCCAAAAGAGGTGGATATACTCATAGATGATATAGCTGGCATTATTGGTGATGGATTAAATTTGGCCTTACATGATAATATTTCTTTAGAGGAATCCCGCCGATTCATGCATTGATCAACTATTGGCTGTTGGGAGGAGTATATGAGCAGAGTAGAGAGAAACTTGATGAGAAAGAGGATGAAGAGGAGAAGAAGGGGTATTTTCTTCTCCTTATTCCTAGTGACAGTTTTTTTATCATTAGCTATAATAGCGACGAACAATATAATGATTCAGGCTACTGGTTTATCAAAGGATCATCTGATAAATATGGAGCGTCTTGAGAAATTAATAGTAAACAAGACTGATAATTTGATTGATAGAGTTCAGAAAATTGATATTAGTACTTTAAAAAAGGAAATAGATCAATTCTTAAAGGAGAGTATAAGCTTATTAAAGGCATTTAAAACTAGATGGGATAGCCTATAAAAGACAATAGAGTTGCATTTTTATGGTTTATTGATTATTATTAGTATGATATATAGACATTTATTTAGGATTTTTTAAGGGGGAAACAACACGCATGTCCATTGCTAGACAGAAAAACATAAGAAATTTTTGCATTATTGCCCATATTGATCATGGGAAATCCACTCTGGCAGATAGAATATTAGAGGTTACCGGCGTTTTATCTGAAAGAGAGACAGAGAAACAGGTTTTAGATGATATGGAACTGGAAAAAGAACGGGGAATAACTATTAAGTCCAAAGCTGTGAGGTTAACCTATAAGGATCAAAAGGGTGAAGAATATATATTAAACCTTATAGATACTCCAGGTCATGTTGACTTTACCTATGAAGTATCCAGAAGCTTAGCAGCCTGTGAAGGTGCTATTCTGGTGGTAGACGCTTCCCAGGGCATTGAGGCACAGACACTAGCTAATGTATATCTGGCTTTGGAACACGACTTGGAGATAGTACCTGTAATAAACAAAATTGATCTTCTCAGTGCTAGGCCGGATTGGGTTAAGAAGGAAATAGAAGATGTTATAGGTTTGGTAGCTGAAGATGCGCCATTAATTTCTGCTAAAAATGGTATTGGAATAGAAGAGGTCATAGAAAGAATAGTTAGGGATATCCCTGCACCTAGGGGTGATGAAGACGCACCCCTCAAGGCCCTTATATTTGACTCTTTGTATGATAACTATAGGGGAGTTATTGCCTATATCCGCATAAAACAAGGCAAGGTAAAAGTCGGAGATAAAATCAAAATGATGTCCACTGGAAAAGAGTTTGAGGTTACTGATGTGGGTATATTTAAACCCTATCTGACACCGGTATCAGAACTTAGAGCCGGCGAAGTAGGGTATATAGCTGCTAGCATTAAAAATGTCAGGGATACCAGAGTGGGAGATACCATAACCCATGCTGATAATCCAGCGGAGGAGCCGCTACCAGGATATCGTAAGATAAATCCAATGGTATACAGTGGTATTTATCCTGCAGACGGCGCCAGGTATGACGAGTTAAGGGATGCTCTTGACAAGCTTCAGATAAATGATGCTTCCCTAACTTATGAGCCAGAAACATCTGCAGCTTTAGGATTTGGTTTTAGGTGTGGATTTTTAGGACTGCTCCATATGGATATTGTACAGGAGAGGCTGGAAAGAGAATATAATTTAGACTTAGTTACTACTGCACCTAGCGTTATATATAAGGTAGTGACCAAAGACGGGGTAGAGCATGATATATCCAATCCTACAAATCTTCCTGATATCAGTGAGATTGAATATATGAAAGAACCGGTAGTAAGAGCTCAAATCATGGTTCCAACTGAATATGTAGGTGCCATCATGGAACTGTGTCAGGAAAGACGGGGAACCTATAAGGATATGGAATATATCGAAGAAACACGGGTTTTACTCACTTATGAGCTTCCATTAAATGAAATTATTTACGATTTCTTTGATGCTTTAAAATCCAGGTCTAGAGGCTACGCCTCCTTTGATTATGAACTTATTGGCTATCAGGAATCAAAGCTTGTTAAGCTGGATATTCTATTAAACGGGGAGCCTGTAGATGCCCTGTCCCTAATTGTCCATGAGGATAAGGCCTATACCAGGGGTCGCAGTATTGCGGAAAAGCTTAAGGAGCTCATTCCCAGGCATATGTTTGAGATACCTATTCAAGCAGCAATTGGCAATAAGATAATTGCTAGGGAGACCATAAAGGCCCTTAGAAAAGACGTATTGGCCAAATGCTATGGCGGAGATATTACGCGTAAGAAGAAATTACTGGAGAAGCAGAAGGAAGGTAAAAAGCGTATGCGTCAGGTTGGTTCAGTAGAGGTACCCCAGGAAGCCTTTATGGCAGTGTTAAAATTTGACTAATGTAAAATTGAGTTGTTGTTTGAGGAATGGGTTGGAGGATAAGATATGAGTAAGAAAGATTTAGGACTATATGTTCATTTTCCCTTCTGCCCCAGAAAATGTCTGTACTGCGATTTTCCATCCTTTGCTGGCAGGGAGTTTTTGATGGACAACTATCTGGATGCTGTCAGAATGGAAATTAGCCAAATAAAAAAACGAATTATGGATAGAAATATTAAAACCATATTCTGGGGTGGGGGTACTCCCACCTTTTTCCATGGAGAAAAATTAAAGGATTTATTATGCTATATTAAGGCTAATTTTTTAGTTTTGGAAGATGCAGAGATTACTACTGAAGCTAATCCAGAGACTTTAGATAAAGAAAAACTGGAAAAACTAAAAGAAGCAGGCTTTAACAGGTTAAGTATAGGAATGCAGGCTGGTCAGGACAGGATCTTAAAAAGCCTGGGTAGAGTGCATAGTATAAGGGATGTAGAAAAAAGTATAAAATGGGCTAGAGAACTGGGGTTTAATAACATTAATTTGGATCTAATGTTTGGATTGCCTGACCAAACATTAAATCAATGGGTGGAGACATTGGCCATGGCTGAAGGTATGGGAGTAGAGCACATTTCTGCCTATGCCCTTATAATTGAAGAAGGCACTCCCTTTTATGAACTAGACCGTCAGGGAAGACTCAACAAGCCTTCTGAAGAGTTAGAGAGGGAGATGTATCATAAAGCTATAGATTATCTCAAAAGCAAGGGATATATCCATTACGAGATTTCCAATTTTGCTCAGCCTGGCAAAGAGTGCAGGCATAATCTCATATACTGGAAGAACGAGGATTATATTGGCATAGGATGTGGTGCGCATTCATCACTAGACGGTCAAAGATGGTCAAACTATAGTGATATATCACAGTATATAGACAGCATTGAAAATACACGAAGTGCTGTGGATCAAATTCAAAGGATATGTGTTCCGGAACAGCGCTTTGAGACAATTATGATGGGATTGAGATTGACAAAAGGAGTTTCCAAATCAGAGTTTCGTAAGAGATTTCATAATGATATAAGTTATTATTATAACAAGGCAATTGATGGACTTAAAAGTCAGGGATTGCTGGAAGAGGATAGTGATAATATATATCTGACATCTAAGGGCATGGACCTTCAAAACCAGGTGCTGCTTTATTTTATGGACTAGAAATTATGAAAAAATAGTAAAAGCTATTGACAAAATTAAGGTAAAATGATAATTTAAAGTAGGAATTAGCACTCGACAGGGGAGAGTGCTAACAGATGGGGGGTGAACATCCATGGAGTTAGATAAAAGGAAATTGCGTATATTGCAGGCCATCATCGATGACTATATCGCATCTGCTGAACCGGTAGGTTCCCGAACAATTGCTAAAAAGTACGATATGGGCATCAGTTCAGCCACTATTAGAAATGAGATGGCAGATTTGGAGGAAATGGGTTACTTGGAGCAGCCTCATACTTCTGCAGGACGGATTCCCTCCGACAAGGGATACAGACTATATGTAGATCGCTTGATGAAAGTCAAGGGGCTTAGTATTGCAGAGGCTAAATATATTAAAGATATCTATGCTAAAAAGACCAATCAGCTAGAACAGGTTATTCTACAGACTTCTAAACTTTTATCTAGTCTTACTAATTATACAGCTGTTGTACTAGGACCTAAAATGGATCGAGTTTTAATTAAACATATTCAATTAGTGCCCATCGATAAAAGATGTGCTCTTTTGATTTTAATAACCAATACTGGGATAACAAAGGATGCAGTTATCAGTGTACCAGAAGGTATCGATGAAGATTATCTGTATAGAATTTCTAATATGTTAAACCATCTTTTTAAAGATAAGAGTATTGAAGATATAAAACTGGAACCTCTATTAAAGATACAAAGGGATATGGTTCAGAATAGACAATTTTTCAATTCCTTAATAGATGCACTAACTACAAGTATAGATGTTAGTGATCCAAGTGAGGTATATCTTGGGGGAGCAACAAATATACTAAACTACCCTGAGTACCATGACATTATTAAAGCTAAAGAATTTTTCGATCTTTTAGAGCAAAAGGAGTTTCTATATAAACTCTTGATTCGTTCAGAGAGCAGTGGTGTTTCAGTTACTATAGGACAGGAAAATCAATACAAAGAGCTTCAGGAGTTTAGTATAGTAACTGCAACTTATAATATGGGAGGCAAAACAATAGGAACCCTTAGCATTATCGGACCTACTCGTATGGAGTATTCCAAAGCAATTTCTGTTATGGACTTCATGGGTAAGACTCTTAGTAATTATCTAACTCAGCTATTTATGGATTAATAGCTTTTATATAAACATTGATGTTTATAATCACTGATGAAAGCTATAGGATAAGGAAGGCATAGAAATGGAGAGGGTTTAAATGAATGAAAATCTAGAGAAAGACTGTTGCAAAGACTGTTGTAATGACGAGATAAAAGACTTGTCTGATCAGGAGCTAGATAATAAAGAGAATAACAACGAAAATTTGAATGATAATGGAGAAACCGTTGAAGATAAAGATAATATTATTGTAGAAGAAGACATTTCAAGTTTAAAGCAGGAGCTACAGAAAACTCAGGAGGAACGAGACCAGTATCTTTCTATGGCTCAACGTTTGCAGGCTGAATTTGATAACTTTAGAAAGCGAAACAGAGCAGCCGTATCTCAGGCTTATGAAGAGTCTGCCCTGGAAACAGTAGAAAAGTTTCTACCTGTGTTGGATAATCTAGAAAGAGCTTTAGAATCTTCGAAGGACAATGAATCAGCACAAGTTCAGGCTATCTGTAAGGGCGTGGAGATGGTTGTAAAACAGTTTACAGATATACTGGCAAAAATGGGAATAGAAGAAATAGATGCTCTAGGCCAGCCCTTTGATCCCATGTACCATGATGCAGTCATGCAAGTAGAAGCAGAAAATGAGGAGCAGAAAAATACAGTTGTTGAAGTTTTACTTAAAGGATATAAAACTGAAAACAAGGTGATAAGATATAGTATGGTAAAAGTAGCAAATTAAATTTATTTTTATAAATCTATATTATCTAATATTTATCTTATATTTGATATTATTAGCTCTATGTTTGTTCTGTTATTAGAAATTTTTGAAACATATTGGTGCTAATATTGTTAGGAGGAATATAGCTATGGGAAAAATAATAGGAATCGATCTAGGAACTACTAACTCCTGTGTAGCAGTAATGGAAGGAGGAGAACCTGTAGTAATACCTAGTGCAGAAGGTAGCAGAACTACACCTTCCGTGGTTGCTTTTTCAAAGAATGGAGAAAGATTAATAGGACAGGTTGCAAAGCGTCAAGCTATTACTAACCCAGAGCATACCATCATGTCCATTAAGAGGGACATGGGAAGTGATAGAAGGGTTAGAATAGAAGATAAGGATTACAGCCCGCAGGAGATTTCGGCTATGATTCTAACTAAGTTGAAACAGGATGCAGAAGCTTATCTGGGAGAAAAAGTTACCCAGGCTGTTATTACAGTTCCTGCATACTTTAGTGATAGTCAACGACAAGCGACAAAGGATGCAGGCACAATCGCGGGATTAGAAGTACTGCGAATAATTAATGAGCCTACTGCAGCTGCTTTGGCATATGGACTTGATAAAGAGGATAATCAAAAAATTGTAGTATACGATCTTGGTGGTGGTACTTTTGACGTATCCGTCATGGAGATTGGTGACGGTGTCTTTGAAGTATTAGCAACAAGAGGTAATAATCGTCTTGGTGGGGATGATTTTGACCAGAGGATTATTGATTATCTGGCAGAAGAGTTTAAGAAATCCGAAGGCATTGATCTCAGAATGGATAAAATGGCACTTCAGCGCCTTAAAGAAGCAGCTGAAAAGGCTAAAATAGAGTTATCCAGTGTACTTACAACAAACATTAACCTTCCCTTTATAACTGCTGATGCTACCGGACCAAAACATCTGGATATGACTTTGACCAGGGCTAAGTTTGAAGAAATGACTGCTGACCTGGTTGAAAAGAGTTTAATACCTTTACAGGAAGCACTCAAGGACGCAGGATTATCTTCCAGTGAGATAGATAAGGTTATCCTAGTTGGAGGATCCACCAGAATCCCTGCGGTACAGGAAGCTGTCAAGAGGGTTACTGGAAAGGAACCCCATAAAGGAATAAATCCTGACGAATGTGTTGCCATTGGAGCAGCGATTCAAGCTGGAGTTTTAGGTGGAGAGGTAAAAGATGTTCTATTGTTGGACGTTACACCTCTATCCTTGGGTATCGAGACTTTGGGAGGAGTATTTACCAAGCTTATTGAAAGAAATACTACTATCCCAACTCGAAAGAGTCAAATATTCTCTACTGCTGCTGACGGACAGACCAGTGTAGAGATACATGTTCTACAAGGTGAACGTGAGATGGCAGCAGGTAATATAACATTAGGAAGATTTATCCTTGATGGAATTCCACCAGCTCCTAGAGGTGTACCACAGATCGAGGTAACCTTTGATATTGACGCTAATGGTATTGTTAATGTTTCTGCTAAGGATCTAGGAACTGGTAAGGAGCAAAAGATTACCATTACAGCTTCAACAAACCTTAGTGAGGAAGAGATAGACAAAGCTATCAAAGAAGCGGAAAAGTTTGCTGAAGAGGACAAAAAACGCAAAGAAGAAGTAGAGGTCAGAAACAATGCGGATTCTATGGTCTATGCTACTGAAAAGACCATTAAAGAGTTAGGTGATAAATTAAGTCAGGCTGATAAAGATGCTATCCAGGCTGAGATAGATGCTGTTAAAAAAGCCCTGGAGGGTAATGATATAGACAGCATTAGGGCTGCGACTGAAAAGCTAAGTCAGGTATCTCAGGAGGTATTTGGAAAGATTTATCAGCAACAAGCACAACAACAGGCGCAGCAACAGGCAGGAGGACAGCAGAGTCAGTCCTCAGGCTCAGGCTATGAAGACGATAATGTTGTAGATGCTGATTATGAAGTTGTAGACGACGATGAGTAAATAATGTATAATTAGAAAAAGCCAAAGCCATAAAGGCTCTGGCTTTTTCTGGGATATAAGACATTAGCATAAAGCAAGGTGATGAGAGACTTGGCGAAAAGAGATTATTATGAAGTGTTAGGTGTAGATAGAAACGCAACGGAAGATGAAATAAAGCGGGCTTTCAGAAGATTAGCACGCAAATATCATCCCGATGTTAATAAAGACGATCCAGAAGCGGAAGAGAAATTCAAGGAAATAAATGACGCATATAGTGTCCTTAGCGATCCAAAGACCAGAGCCCAGTATGATCAGTTTGGCCATGAAGGGCCTACTGGACAGGGATTTGGAGATTTTGACTTTGGAGGCTTTGGCGGTTTTGATGATATCTTTGTTATGTTCTTTGGTGGTGGGTTTTCAGGCAGGAGTACTAATCGCAGAAGGGGCCCTGTAAGAGGTGCTGATAAAAGATACGATCTGACCATCACCTTTGAAGAGGCTGCTTTTGGAGCCAAAAAAGAGATTGAGATTTCAAGATTTGAGGCTTGTGATGAATGTGGTGGAACAGGAGCTGCAAAAGGAACTCAGCCGGAAACCTGTACACAATGTAATGGTACTGGAGAAATTAGTTATACCCAGAATACAGCCTTTGGCCGTTTTGTAAATGTACAGACCTGTAACCGCTGTGGCGGGGAGGGTACTGTTATTTCGGAACCCTGTAAAAAATGTAATGGAAGGAAAAAGGTTAGAAAAATCAAAAAAATCAACCTGAATATACCGGCTGGTATTGATAACGGTCAGGCAATTACCCTTCGAGGAGAAGGTGAGGCTGGAGAGAGGGGTGGTCCTCCCGGAGATCTATATGTATATATAACTGTAAAACCTCATAGTTTGTTTGTTAGAAAAGGATATGATCTTCACTGTGACATACCAATAACCTTTGTTCAGGCAGCATTAGGGGATGAGATAGAAGTTCCTACTCTTGAGGGCAAGGTAAAGTATAAGATACCCGAAGGTACTCAAACAGGAACAGTGTTTAGGCTAAGAAATCAAGGCATCCAAAGATTGCGCTCAACATCTAGAGGAGACCTCTATGTGAGGGTGAATATAGATGTGCCAAAGAAACTAACAGAAAAACAAAAGCAAATCCTACGCCAGTTTGAAACTGAAACTGGAGGAAAGGAATACCATGAGCAAAAAAAGTCTTTTCTGGATAAAATGAAAGATGTCTTTGGTGCTTAAGGAGAGTTATAGATGAATTGGATTGAAGTAACTATAAAAACCACCAGCGAAGGAACTGAAGCAATAACTGAAGCACTCAATGAAGCTGGTATAAGTGGTGTAATTATTCAGGATCCTAAGGATATAGAAGCCTTTATAGAAGAAAAGCCTGACTGGATCTATGTAGATGAATCATTAGTATATGATAGTGATGAAGTTATAGTAAAAGGTTATTTGCCTGATAATCCTTCAGCTAGGGAGAGTATAAATATCATAAGAGAAAGGCTTAACTGGCTACTAAAACAAGATTTAGGTATAGACCTAGGTAAGGGAACTCTGGAGCTTACCAATGTCAAGGAGGAGGACTGGGCAAACAACTGGAAAAAATTCTTCAAACCCAAAAAGGTAGGCAGATACATTGTAATAAAGCCCAGTTGGGAAAATTATTCTCCTGCACAGGGAGAGATTGTACTGGAATTGGATCCAGGCATGGCTTTTGGCACAGGAACCCATGAAACGACCATATTGTGTATCCAAGCCTTGGAAAAATATATAAACAGTAAAACCTGTTTACTTGATATAGGATGTGGGACAGGTATTCTGTCCATATCAGGTTTGTTATTAGGAGCCAAAAATGCTGTGGCTGTTGATTTGGATTTGGATGCTGTACGAATAACCAGAGAGAATGCTGATAGGAATAGTTTAAAGAACAAAATTGAAGTAATTCATGGAAATTTAATGGATAAAGTAGACGGAAAATTTGACGTGATTGTTGCAAATATAATAGCCGATGCTATCATCGAGATATCCAGAGATATAAAGAATTATATCATACCTGGTGGTGTATTCATTGCATCGGGTATAATTTTAGATAGAATTGAAGATGTGGAAAAAAACATAGTAGATGCCGGGTTGACCGTAATTGATATAAAAACCATGGGAGAATGGGCTGTGATGGTGAGTCGTTATGAATAGATTTTTCGTAGAAGCTGATAGAATAAGAGACTCTCTTGTGGAGATTACAGGTGAGGATGCAGTTCATATTTTGCGCGTACTCAGATTAGGTGTAGGTGATCTTATTGAGGTTTGTGATGGGGCAGGGATGGATTACCCTGCCACTATTATTAAGACCAATAAAAACTGGCTGAAGGTAAAATTGGGAGAAGGTGGTCCTTCAAAAGGTGAGCCCCATACGAGGGTAACTCTATATCAGGGAATACCCAAAAGTTCCAAGATGGATTTTGTAATTCAAAAATGCGTAGAGTTAGGGGTGCATAGAATTGTGCCTTTGGAGACTGCTAGAACCATAACTGATCTGTCAGATACTAAGAAAGCAAGTAAGAGAGTAGCCAGGTGGCAGAAAATTGCACGAGAGGCGGCAAAGCAGAGTAAGAGGGGTATAGTTCCTACTATAGATGTGCCCATGACCTTTTTCCAGGCTATTATGCAAGCTACCCATTGCGCAAAAATTCTTTTTTGGGAAGATGAAAGGGAACTGGATCTTAAAAGATACCTTGATGAAAGAGACTCAAAGGATAAAATAGAATGCAAAGATATAGGCATTATTATTGGTCCCGAAGGTGGATTAGATGATCAGGAAGTTCAGCTGGCTAGGGAAAATGGATGGGATACCATTACTCTGGGTAAGAGAATTTTAAGGACTGAAACTGCAGGAATGGCTGCTTTAGCCGCAATCATGTTTTATATGGGGGAAATGAAATGAGACCAAAAAATGGCAGAAGAGTAGCATTTCATACGTTAGGATGCAAAGTTAATCAATATGATACTCAGGCCATGCAGGAAAAGTTTGAGCAAAGTGGATATATAATAACAGATTTTAATGATTTTGCTGATATATATGTGATCTATACTTGTACTGTTACAAATTTAGGGGATAGAAAATCCAGACAGATGATCCGAAGAGCAAATAGGCATAATCCTAATGCAGTAATTGCTGTAGTTGGATGTTATGCACAAACAGCTCCTGAAGAGATTTTGGAAATTCCCGGGGTAAACCTGGTATTGGGTACTCGGGAAAGAAATAAGATTGTAGAATATGTAGAGCAAGTTTTAGAAACTGGAGAACCCATAAATTTGATAAGGGATATAATGGAAGTCAGGGAATTCGAAGAAATGCCTATTAGCACCTATGACGAAAAGACAAGGGCAGTCCTAAAGATTCAAGAAGGGTGCGATCGTTACTGTTCTTACTGCATTATACCCTATGCCAGGGGACCAGTAAGAAGTCGAAAACCTGAGGATGTCATAAGTCAGGTTCATAGCTTGGTTAAGGCGGGCTTTCAAGAATTTGTTTTAACAGGAATACATGTGGCATCCTATGGAAAGGATTTAAATAATGTAGATCTGCTATCTCTTATTGAGGAAATTGCAAAAATAGAGGGAGTAGAGAGGATTAGACTAGGTTCTTTAGAGCCTACCCTGTTAACTGAGGATTATGTTAAGGGTATTAAGGACATAATTAAGGTATGCAGACACTATCATCTTTCCCTCCAAAGTGGCCATGACCATACTTTAAAAAGAATGAACCGAAAGTATAATACTAAAGAGTATAGGGAAATAGTGGATAGATTAAGAAAATACATCCCAAATGTAGCTATTACTACGGATATTATGGTGGGTTTCCCTGGGGAAACTCAGGAAGAATTTGAAGGCACCATGGATTTTGTAAAAAGTATTGGATTTAGTAGGATTCACGTATTTAAGTATTCACCAAGGCAAGGAACTCCAGCTGCAAGATACAAGGATCAGGTACCTGAGGATATAAAGGAAATTCGCAGTCGCAAGTTAATAGCTTTAGGCAAAGAGATGGAATTAAATTATCTAAAAACCTTTATAGATAAGGAAGAATTGGTTCTGTTTGAAGAAAAAAGCAAAGAGAAAAAAGACTGGTATGAAGGTTATACTGATCATTATATACGAGTGGCTGTGCAATATAATGACAGTCTTATAGGTAAAATTGTACCCGTATGTCTTGAAACGATACAAGATGGAATAATGCTAGGAACATTAAAATAATTTATTAGGCGAATTTAAAAGAGGATTTTGGCTGTTGGTGTAGAATATATAGCTAAGAAGAAGGAGGTGTATTATTTGTCAAATAACCATGATTGTGTTTTTTGCAAAATAATTAGAGGAGAACTTCCCTCCAAAAAGGTATATGAAGATGATAAAATAATTGCTTTTCACGATATCGCTCCCAATGCACCTGTGCATGTATTGGTTATTCCCAAAGAACACATTCCTTCTATGAATTTTGTTAATGAAGAAAATAGCCAAATTATAGCCGAAATAATGGTTCTGATACCTAAGCTGGCAAACGAACTGAAAGTTGACCAGTCTGGATATAGGGTTGTGGTTAATTGCGGAAGCGATAGCGGAATGGCAGTGGAGCACCTGCATTTTCATATATTAGGAGGTCGTCCTTTACCCCAAAAGTTAGGATAATGTGTCATATTCAATATTGACATAAGGAAAAAGCCTGCGTTATAATAGAATAGTTGCTGCTGAAACATACCTTTATTTAATTCTCACGTTTCTATATATAGGGTAATCGTTCCAGCGGAGGGAGGGAAAGCAAATGTCTGAAATAAGAGTTGGGGAGAATGAATCCTTCGAGAACGCTTTAAGACGTTTTAAGCGTCAGTGCGCTAGATCAGGAGTTTTAGCCGAGATCCGCAAGAGAGAGCACTATGAAAAGCCTAGTGTAAGGCGAAAAAAGAAATCTGAAGCAGCTCGTAAAGCAGCTAGGAGAAAAAAATATTAATATCTATTTATAACAGTTTGGTTGTTCTATAGAAAATTTATGTAGAAATTTATGACATGTGAGAAGTATTAAGGGTGAGTATTCTTTTTATAAAGAATAACAGCAATCTATTAGACAATCAAGTATAGACAATCATGTATGGTTTTGTAATAAAAGCCTGATGCGATATGCAATGCATCAGGTTTTTTGAATTTATACTCAATTTATCCTATTTATTATTTAAATAATGAAAATTGTAGTAATATATAGTATAATTTAAGTAAGGTTTCTATCTTGTTTTTCTTTCTAACTTTTTTGGCATGTCACCGGTTGTTATCTCTATAAATTCCAACACGAAGGAGAGGGCCATGGATAAAAATATTTTTTTATGGCTTGTAATAATTGGAATAATTATTGGTATGGGTTTTTCCGTCTTTGGAGAAACTAAGGCGGAAAGCAAAGAAACCGTATACATTATCCCCATAAATGGGGAGATAACTCCTGCCATGGCTACTTTTTTTGTAAAAAGCTTACAGGAAGCTGAAAATTTAGGTGCTGATGCCATATTAGTGGAGTTATCTACTTTTGGGGGTAGGGTGGATGCTGCACTTAATATGAAACAGGCTATTGAACAGTCCAAAATTCCTATAGTTGTATATATTAGCGATAGAGCTATATCAGCAGGTGCTCTTATTGCTATTACTGCTCCCAGGATAATAATGGCACCAGGCAGTCATATGGGTTCTGCGGAGCCTATTCCCTATAGCAGCAAGGCTGTAGCAGTTATAAGAGGCGAATTTGAATCAGCAGCTGAGCGTAATGGTAGGGATAAAACAATTGCTGCAGCAATGGTGGATAAGGAGTTAGAAATTCCAGAGCTTTCTCCAGCAGGATCCTTGCTAGATATTACAGCCGTTACGGCAAAAGAATATGAATATGCGGAAGAGATATTGGAAGGACGTCAAAATGTATTAGATTACCTAGGTTTTAAAAACGCATATGTAGTTGAGAAACAGCCCGATTTTCTTTTTAAACTGGCACAGTTTCTCACAAAGAGCAGTGTGGCACCTTTCCTGCTTACCATAGGGATAATCGCTATCATAATTGAAATATTTACTCAGGGTTTTGGCATAGCTGGTATTGTAGGAATTGGGTCTTTAACATTATATTTCGGAGCCAATCTCATGGCTGGATATTCACATTGGTGGCCTGTTGTTGTCTTTTTTATAGGAATTATTTTTTTAGTAGTAGAGTTATTTATGCCTGGTTTTGGTTTGCCAGGGATTATTGGAATAGTAGCCATAATTATCGGAGTGATATTTGCCGCATCGGATCCTATAAGGGGTTTAAAAAACTTTGGTATAGCTTTAGTTCTGGTAACCATACTGACACCAATTCTTATCCGGTTTTTGAAAGGGATGGGCACTTTTAGAAGAGTCGTATTATCTGAAACTGTTGTAGGAAATACCCATCTAACCGTAGAAAATATGGCTGAAGGTTTAGTAGGGAGAAGAGGGACAGCTATAACTACCCTAAGGCCATCAGGAATTATAGAAATACAAGGAAGAAGATTGGATGCTGTATCCGAAGGTGAATTTATTGCTCCAGGTACACCTATAATAGTAGTTGAGGACAAGGGCTTATCAGTTGTTGTTTCTAAAGATCGGTAATAAAAATAGGAAAATATGAGGGGGAATTTCAAAATGTATGAAATTGTAATACTGTTTATTATAGCAGCGGTATTGTCTAATATTATTAAGATATTGGGGAGGCCGACAAGGCCAGCCCAAACTCAAGAAAGAACAGCACCAAAAGAGATTCCTTCAGATGTCGATGAAAGCTGGGCGTCAGGCAAAGGTGTTACAAGCACAGTATCAGACACTGAGGGCCAGATTCAGTTTAAGTCTCAGACCAAGCCTCAATCTAGATCACAAGCCAAACCCCAGACTAAACCTCAAGTAAAACCCTTGGTTGCGCCACGGGTAGCTACCCGTTTAGAACAAGATCAATCAAGCTTTAAGAAAGGGCTAATAAAATTAACACCAGATAGGTTAGTCGATGGCATTATTATTTCCGAGATTTTGTCTCCCCCTAAATGTCGTAGAAATAAACTGTAAATTTAGCTTAAAAACTAGAATGTTGAATTCATTCTAGTTTTTTTGTTTTCAGCATACAATTAATATAGCGATATTAGGATTGAAAGAAATTCATCATAAATAGAGGAGAAATTTGGTATGAAAAAGAAGAAATTGCAGGAAGTAAAATCAACAGTATCTGAAATGTTTGATCTGCCCAAGGAAATAACCTTGAATATGCCCAAAATGAATCTTATAGGTAACAGTCAGATGATGGTAGAAAATCATAGGGGAATTATAGAATATACACCAGACCTGATAAGAGTAAATTCAACTACTGGAGTAATAAGGGTTCGGGGTAACCAGTTAAATCTTCGTAATATAGCAGCTGACGATATTATGATAAACGGGGATATAAAGTCCATTGAATTTATATAAGGTGTAATGATATTTTCAGTAGGTAGAGGTGGATTTCTTGATTTTTTTAAAGATATGGAATTATTTAATGGGATATCTAGTTATTAGGGTAGATGGGCTTTCCCTAGAGAAATTTATAAATCTATGTGTTAGTAGGGGAGTAAAACTATGGGCAATAAATAGGATAAGCTATACATCCCTTACTGCCAGGATTGGAATAAAGGACTTTAAAACCCTTCCCTCTATAGTCCGTATAGTCCCATGTAGAATAAAGATTGTTGATAAAAATGGCTTTCCTTTTTTGGCATATCGCTTCAGGCATAGAAAAATGCTTGTGATAGGTATGCTAATTTTTCTTATAATTTTATATATTTTATCTTCTTTTATTTGGGTAGTAGAAGTAAAAGGCCTAACAAAAATGGATAAAGAGATAATTTATGAGTTCCTAGAACAAAAAGGTATTAGTCCAGGTGTATATAAAGGTAGCCTCAACTTATGGGATATAGAAAATCAATTGCTTATAGAATTGCCAGAGCTTTCGTGGGCTAGCATTGAGCTTAAGGGTACCAAGGCCATTGTCAGAGTTGTGGAAGGGGTAAAGCCTCCAAAACTAATTGATACTAGTACTCCGTGCAATATAGTAGCATCAAAGGATGCCATCATAGAACAACCCATAGTAATGGAAGGGGAGCTGATGGTAGAGGTAGGAGATACTGTAAGAAAAGGGCAGCTATTGGTGAGCGGAATAATCGAACACCAGGACACTCAAATGGTTCGTTATGTTCATGCCAAGGCCAATATATGGGCCAGAACCTGGTATGAAGGAGTGGGGCAGGCAGATTTCCAAAGTATTTCAAAGAAAAGAACGGGAAAGAAAATCACTCATAAGTTATTAGAAACAAAAAATTGGCAAATAAATATAAACACCCAGGATATACCCTTTGATGAGTATGAGATCGAAGAAAAGCGTCATCATATATTAGGAAATAATTTTAACTTAAAATTAGCTTGGGTAATTAGAGAGTATCACGAAGTTAAAAAGAATCCCTCCCGAGAAAAAGATAAATTAGCTAAGGAAATAGCAGCTGAAAAAGCAATGGAAGATGCATTGAAAAAAATACCCAGTGGAGCAAAAGTCATTGACAAAAAGTTCAAATACGATATTATTAAAGATATAGGCTATAAAGCCATAGTTTATGTAGAGGTATTAGAAGATATTGCTGAACAGATAGAGCTTTCAGTAAATTAGGGGGATATTATTTGGAAGATATACTAAAGGATAGATTAATTGAAATAGAAAATATAAGTCAAATGATAGAGCTTTTTGGCAAGTTCGATGAAAACATTAAATTGTTGGAAGAAGAGCTGGATGTTCAAATAGTAGTTCGCCAAACACAGCTTCATCTTTTAGGCAAAGATCAATCTGTAGATTTAGCTTATACTGTTATAAAAAAGCTTTTAGACAGTATTAAGGAAGGTGGAAGAATAGACAAGGGCAAGGTAAGATACTTTATTCAGTTAGCCAGGGAAGGAGAAACTGATAATTTAGGAGAACTTATGGGAGATATTGTATGTATAACCCATAAAGGCAAACAAATTAAAGCTAAAACCCTTGGTCAGGCTAAATATATCAAGGCCATGAAACAAAATGATATAGTTTTTGGTATTGGTCCTGCAGGAACAGGAAAAACATATCTATCAATGGCCATGGCTGTAAATTCTTTTAAAAATAAACAAATAAGCAGGATTATATTGACTAGACCAGCGGTTGAGGCGGGAGAAAAACTTGGTTTTCTTCCTGGAGATTTACAAAATAAGGTGGATCCCTATTTAAGGCCCTTATACGATGCACTACATGACTTAATGGGCTTAGAGACTTATACCAGGCTTATTGAAAGGGGTGTTATTGAAGTAGCCCCTTTAGCATATATGCGTGGTAGAACTCTAGACGATGCCTTTATAATATTAGACGAAGCGCAAAACACCACTTCTGAACAGATGAAAATGTTCTTAACCCGACTTGGAGTTGGATCTAAGGCAGTTATAAATGGGGATATAACACAGATTGATTTACCTTCAGGCGAAAAATCCGGTCTGGTAGAGGCTGTACAAGTATTAAATGGGATTAAAGGGATTGAGTTTGTGCATTTGACTCACAGGGATGTGGTCAGACACGAACTGGTTATGTCAATTATTCGCGCTTATGACGAATATAATAAGAGAAGGTCTTCTACTAAATAAGAGAAGGTCTTCTACTAAATAAGAGGAGAGATTAATGTGAATCAGGTTGCTATTAGAAAGGACAGTCCTCCCTCATTAAGACAATTTATAAATTTTATTCAAAGTCCTAAGTTTTTAGGTACAGTGTTAGCCATTGTCAATTATATAGTAATTTTTACTATACTCATGGCATCTATGTTGCCTAAGCAGTATTCCCTTAAGGTTGGAGACATTCTTCATAATCCCATAAGCGCTACCAGAGATGTGGAGGATACCATTGCAACAGAGGAGCTAAGACAAGCGGCTAGGGAAAGTGTATCCAATATATACAGGTTTGATGAGCACATAACCGAGGGTGTCATTATAGAAGTGGAACAGATTTTTGACCAAATTGAAAGTGCCAGACAGCAGCTCCAGGACAAGTTTGAGGCATATAAACAAGAGCTGCAAAAAAAGAAAGAAATCCAGAAAAAACAAGAAGAACAATTAACAGAAGAACAGGATAATCAATCGACTGAGCAAAGGGAGGATCAGACAACGGAGCAAGAGGACACCCAGCCCATAGAACAAGAAATTGAGGAAAATGAACCAAGTCCCGATGAAATTTTGACAGATCAATTTATTGGGGAAATAAAAGAGAATTTCCCCATTATGCTATCTAAAGACGAAATAATAACCTGTCTAAATGCAGACGAAGAGGAGCTGATTCTACTAAAAGATCAGTTATTAAAAACTTTAAACAAACTACTGGAACTTCATATCAAACAGGATAATTTACTAGAGGCTAGAAACACACTGAGAGATGAGATAATGTCTCTTCCCGTATCTAATGAAATAAGAATTCTAGGAACTACAATTGGTGTTTCTGTTTTGAAACCTAATATGGTGTTTGACAAGCAAGCCACTGAGGAGGAGAAAGATAGAGCTGCTCAAAGTGTAGAGCCGGTAATCTACAAAAAGGGACAGTATATAGTTCAAGCCGGTCAACCTATAACGATCCAACAGTATAAGATGTTACAGGATTTGGGATTATTAAAGGAAGATATGATAGATTTTACTATACTAGTGGGTGTAGGAGTAATAGTTTTATTAGTAGAGGTAATAGTAATATTATATTTAGCAGCATTTGAAAAACGTATATTAGAGAATCCTTCTCATTTATTAATGATAAGCCTAATAGTTTGGATGGTGCTAGGATTAGCTTTAGCAGTCAGCCAATTACACCAATATCTTATCCCTATAGCACTAGGCGCAATGCTTTTAACGGTTTTAATAGGTCCTACAACTGCCGGGATTATTAATATAGCTTTATCCATCTTAATAGGTATAATGCTGGATAACCACTTAAATATTATGGTAATGGGAATAAGTGGAGGAATACTGGGGATATATCTGTGTAACAGGGCGGAACAAAGAAATGCTTTGGTATGGGCAGGATTAGTGGTTAGTTGTGTAAACTATATGAGTATTTTTAGTCTGGAGATGATGACTTCCGGTGGATGGTTATCATCATTAAAAGTGTCCACCTGGGGAATTGGCAGTGGTCTGTTAGCGGGAGTCTTTCTAATAGGAACCTTGCCCATTTGGGAAAACCTATTTGGCATAGTTACGCCCATTAAGCTAATGGAACTATCTAATCCCAATCATCCGGTTCTTAAGCGTTTGCTTATGGAAGCCCCTGGAACATACCATCATAGTATAATAGTTGCCAATTTGGCTGAAAATGCTGCAGAAGCTGTAGGCGCAGATGGTTTACTTGCTAGGGTGGGTGCCTATTATCATGACATAGGCAAGTTGAAAAGGCCTCTTTATTTTAGGGAAAATCAGATTGCTACTGGAAATCCCCATGATAAGCTTAATCCTACTCTAAGTACTCATATTATTTTATCCCATGCCAAAGACGGCGTAGAATTAGCTAAGAAATACAGGGTTCCTAAGGTAATACAAGACTTTATTTTGCAACATCATGGAACTACTGCTGTAGCTTATTTTTATCATAAGGCTAAGGAAATGAATAATGGTGATAAGATCCATATAGATGATTTTAGATATGTGGGACCCAAGCCCAAAAAGAAGGAAACAGCCATAGTTATGCTGGCAGACACTGTTGAGGCAGCGGTTAGATCGATTCCCGATCCTACACCTGGAAAGGTGGAACGGCTAATACGTAAGCTTATAAAGAGTAAAATGGAGGATGGACAGCTAGATGATTGTCATCTGACTTTGAAGGATTTAAATACTATCGCAAATGCATTTTCCGGTGTTATGACAGGTGTTTTTCATGAGCGTATTGAGTATCCTAATACGGAGGAAAATGGACGATCTCAAGAAGGAGAAAATAAGAATGAAGATTGATAAGGATGTTATTATAGAAATTGATAACAGGCAGGACAGGATAAATATAACCCGGGAAACAGAAAAGCTAATTTACGACTGTGTCAAAAAAGTGCTAGATATGGAAGAATTCCACCTAAAAGCATTAGTAGATATAACTCTGGTGGACAACCATTATATTAAAGAAATTAACCTGGAGTATAGGGGTATAGATGATGCCACAGATGTGCTATCTTTCCCTATGCTTAATTTAAAGGCTGGACAAAAAGATATAGATGTACAACTATTTATAAACGATACAGATCCTGATACAGGAGCGATTATTTTAGGAGATATAATAGTATCCATGGAAAGAGTTAAAGAACAGGCTGAGGAATACGGTCACAGTTTTGAAAGAGAGCTGGGATTTTTAATCGTCCATGGTATGCTGCATCTTTTAGGTTATGATCATATAGAAAAAAATGACAGAGATTTAATGCGGAGTAGGGAAGAAACTGTTTTGGAGGCTTTGAACCTAACCAGATATTAATACAAAGGTCACTTCGGAAGGGTGAAATTTATTGAAAAACAGAAATCTGATAGATAGTTTTAATGATGCTATAGATGGATTGATCCAGACCTTTAGATCAGAACGGAATATGAAGATCCATCTTATAATCGCCCTTCTGGTTTTGCTTGCAGCTATATTTTACAACTTATCTAGAATAGAATTCATCCTGCTATTTATAGCTATGACATTAGTGATTGCAGCAGAAATGATCAATACTGCTATAGAAACCGTAATAGATATGATTAAAACTGAGTACCATCCTTTAGCCAAAAAAGCTAAGAATGTAGCAGCCGGTGCGGTACTGATAACTGCAATTAATGCACTGGCAATAGGTTATATATTGTTTTATGACAAGATAGACAAGCTCTCTTTGTCCTTAATAAGCCAAATTAAAACTATACCGGTTCATGTTACAACCGCCAGTTTATTTATAGTAGCAATAGCAGTTGTAATTGCCAAAAACATAAATCGTACAGGTACTTTTTTAAGGGGAGGTATGCCTAGCGGACATAGTGCGTTAGCCTTTTCACTGTTCACCTGTATAACTTTAATAAGCGGCAATGCTCTGATATCCACACTAAGTATATTTATGGCTCTTATGGTGCTTCAAAGCCGCTATGAGGCGGGCATTCATTCTATGGGAGAGATAATCGTAGGCGCGATATTAGGCATTATACTGACTATCCTGGCTTTTCAGCTAGCAAAATTTTAAAGTTCCAGGAATAAAATTATGGAAATGGAAGATAAAATATGTATAATAAACTGATAGAAGAAGCATTAAAAGCGAAAAATAATGCTTATGCACCTTACTCCCACTTCAGAGTTGGTGCAGCACTACTTGATGTAGACCATAATATAACTAGAGGTTGTAACATTGAGAATATTAGCTTTGGAGCTACCTGTTGTGCAGAAAGGGTTGCCATATTTAAAGCTGTTTCACAAGGCCAAAAAGATTTTAAAGCTATTGCAGTGGTTTCAGATTCTCAGGACTTTACTTTCCCTTGTGGTATATGCCGTCAGGTTATGGTAGAATTCAAAATACCTATAGTTATTGTAGGGAACTGCAGTGGCCACTATAAAGAGTATAGATTAGAGGAACTAATTCCCTTTGCATTTGATAATTTTGATGCGAATCAAGTTTTGTAAGTGATCATCCGATTAAAATATAGATGATAAAGGTGATGTGATGGATCAAAAATTTAAATCAGGTTTTGTTGCTATTATAGGGCGCTCCAATGTGGGCAAGTCTACCTTACTTAATACTATGATCGGTGATAAGGTAGTCATTGTTTCAGACAAGCCTCAAACTACTAGAAACCGAATCCAATGTGTTTTAACTAGGGAAACTTATCAAATTGTTTTTATCGATACTCCTGGTATTCATAAAGCCAGGAATAAGCTGGGTGAATATATGGTAAAAACCGCTACCAGTACTCTAGATGAGGTTGATGTTATAGTTTTAGTGTTGGATATTGCTGATGGTATTGGGGTTGGAGATAAAAAAATTATAGAAATGCTAAAAGAAGTCCAAACACCGATTATAGTAGCTTTAAACAAAGCAGATAAATTATCTTCCCAGGAATTATCCAAGCGAATAGAAGAATTTAAAAGAGAATACAAGATAGATGATTTTGTAGCAGTGTCAGCTCTTCTAGGAGTCAATCTGGATCAACTGGAAAGCAAAATCCTAGAACATCTAGACGAAGGTCCTAAATATTACCCCGATGATATGATTACTGATCAACCGGAGCGAGTAATAATTGCTGAGCTTATCAGGGAGAAAGCTTTAGAACTTTTACGGGAAGAAATACCCCATGGAATTGGTGTGGAAATAACTAGTATTAGAGAAAGGGAAGATCAGGATTTAATTGATATTTTTGCCACAATCTATGTAGAGAAAAAGTCCCATAAAGGTATAGTTATTGGGAAAAGAGGTCAAATGCTAAAGCAGATAGGCCAAAAAGCACGAAGGGATATAGAACATCTATTGGGGACTCAGGTATACATCGAGCTTTGGGTGAAGATTACTGAGGATTGGAGAAATAATATAACAGCTTTAAGAAACCTGGGCTATGATGATAGATGATAAAATTTAATGTCGTTATTTGTCGTTTACGGATTATTTTACATTGAATATAGCAGATATATGGTGGAAATGATAATAATAACGTGGGTAAAATTTTCGTGCTATAAGGGTAAAAGGGGAGGCATTAAAGATGAAGGACCTAGTCTGGAATGTTTTTAAAAAAACTGGATCAGTAACAAGTTATTTATTATATAAAGAGATAGAGAGGTATGGGGAGAGGGAAAGAAATGAAAAAGGTTATAAGACATCTGCCCACCCAGGGAGTGGTGCTGCGTTACACTAATTTTAGGGAAGCCGATCGCATGGTTACACTCCTGTCACCTACTTTAGGCAAGATTTCGGTGATGGCCAGGGGATGCAGAAAGCCTAATAGTCGTTTTCTATCAGCTACTGAGTTATTCTGCTATGGCGACTATGTACTTTATAAAAAAGATGATTTCCACGTTATGACCCAGGCAAGTGTCAATGATTCCTTTTATGATATTCGAAATGATTTGGAAAAGCTAAGTTATTCCAGTTATATACTTGAGTTAACTGAAGAGGTGGCAAGCCCAGGACAAGAAGATAACCACCTCTTTTATTTGTTATTACAGACCCTGTCCTATTTATGTTATTCCGATCTAAATCCAAAGGATATAACTCATGCATTTGAAATAAAGCTTATGGATCATCTAGGCTACCGGCCTATACTAGATAGATGTATGATCTGTGGGACAAAGAATAAATCTTATTATTTTGATGTAAGGCAGGGCGGATTAATATGTGGTTCATGTCATAATATGGGGGAAACAGGATATAATATTCAAATGGGAACCATTAAGACAATAGAATATATCTTAAATATGGATTTTAAAAGGCTAAATATTCTCAAGATCCCTACTTCCACAAGTAAGGAGTTGGATAGGATATTAGAGGCTTATATCATAGAACGAATGGAAAAAAAGCTCAAAACTCGACAATTTATCCAGGAATTTGACCACATAAAAGGACCTTGAGTTAAAAAAAGATGGAAATCTATTGACCAAAAGGCGAAAATTGTATAAGATAATAAGGCAATTAAATTTAGTCACAGATGGAAATAGTTAATTTCTATTTTCATTTTAAATAATACCTAACCCAAATACATACTAAGGAGGAAAGATATATGTCCAAAAAGTACGTATACCTTTTTAGCGAAGGTGACGCTACAATGAGAAATTTGCTAGGTGGTAAAGGTGCAAACCTAGCTGAAATGACTAACCTTGGTTTACCAGTACCTCAAGGTTTTACTGTTACAACCGAAGCATGCACAAGGTACTATGAAGATGGTGAAACAATTGCGCCGGAAATCGTTGATCAGATTCATGAAGCAATGGCAAAGCTGGAAGAAATCGCGGGCAAAAAGTTTGGTGATGTAAATAATCCATTTTTGGTATCTGTAAGATCAGGTGCTAGAGCATCAATGCCTGGTATGATGGATACTGTTCTAAACCTTGGCTTGAACGATGAAACGGTAGAAGGCCTAGCAAAACTAACAAATAATGAAAGATTTGCTTACGACAGCTATAGACGATTTATCCAGATGTTTTCTGATGTTGTAATGGGAATCGATAAATCTCATTTTGATGAGATTATGGATGATATTAAAGCTAAAAACGGTATAACTGACGATTCAGAATTAACTGCTGAAAACCTTAAAGAAATGGTCAAGCGCTTTAAGGATCTTTATAAATCCATTCAGGGAGAAGATTTTCCACAGGATCCAAAGGCCCAGCTTTTGGCAGCTGTAGAGGCTGTATTTAGTTCCTGGAACAATCCAAGAGCTATTGTTTACAGAAGAATGAACGATATTCCCAGCGATTGGGGAACAGCTGTAAACGTACAGGCTATGGTATTTGGTAATATGGGTGAGGATTGTGGTACCGGTGTTGCTTTTACAAGAAATCCTTCTACAGGAGAAAACAAACTCTATGGCGAATATTTGATAAATGCTCAGGGTGAAGACGTAGTTGCCGGTATTCGAACACCAGAGCCTATTGACAAACTGGAAGAGGTTATGCCTGAAATTTATAACCAGTTTGTTGAGATTGCTGAAAAACTAGAAAAACACTATAAAGACATGCAGGATATGGAGTTTACCATTGAGAAGGGTAAGCTGTACATGCTGCAAACCAGAAATGGTAAGAGAACAGCTACTGCTGCTTTAAAAATCGCGGTTGATCTGGTAAATGAAGGATTGATCACTAAGGAAGAAGCACTGCTCCAGATTGATCCTAAGCAGCTAGATGCATTACTACATCCTGCTTTCGAGCCTAACGCATTAAAGGCTGCTAAACCTATTGCAAAAGGACTTCCAGCATCCCCAGGTGCTGCAACAGGACATATTTATTTTACAGCTGAAGCAGCAGCTGAAGCAGCTAAAAATGGAGAGAAGATTATCTTAGTTCGTCAAGAAACCTCACCTGAGGATATTGAAGGAATGTATGCTGCTGAAGGTATACTAACCTCAAGAGGTGGAATGACTTCTCACGCTGCTGTTGTTGCAAGAGGAATTGGAACCTGCTGTGTAGCTGGATGTGGAGAAGCCCAGATCGATGAAGCTAGCAGGACCTTAACAATTGGCGACAAGGTCTTTAAAGAAGGAGATTATATCTCTCTAGACGGATCCACCGGATATGTATATGGTGAAGAGTTACCCACTCAGGCGCCAGAAGTAAGCGGTGATTTTGCTATCCTAATGGAGTGGGCAGATGAATTCAGAAGACTAAATATTCGTACCAACGCTGATACACCCAGAGACGCTAAACAGGCGTTAGAGTTTGGTGCACAGGGAATTGGACTATGCCGTACAGAGCATATGTTCTTCGAAGAAGATAGAATCCCTGCAATGCGTGAAATGATTGTTGCCAGAAATGAAGAGGAAAGAAGAAAAGCTCTTGCAAAGCTGCTACCTATGCAAAAAGGTGATTTCAAAGCCATATACGAAGTAATGGGTGATAGGCCTGTTACAATACGTCTACTGGATCCACCACTACATGAGTTCTTACCTCATTCAGATAGCGATATTAGAGCATTGGCTTTGGATATGGGATTAACCTTTGAAGAGCTAAAGGCTACTATAGTCGATCTTCAGGAGTTAAACCCAATGCTAGGTCATCGTGGTTGCCGATTGGCTGTAACCTACCCTGAAATTGCAGAAATGCAGACCAGAGCTATAATCGAAGCTGCAGTTGAAGTAAGAGAGGAAAAAGGATATAATATCCTCCCAGAAATCATGATTCCTCTAGTAGGAGATGTTAAAGAGTTAAGATACGTTAAAGACGTAGTAGTAAAGACAGCTGAAGCCGTGATGGAAGAAAAGGGAGTAAAGGTTTCTTATGAAGTAGGAACTATGATTGAAGTACCTAGAGCAACTCTCCTTGCAGACGAAATTGCTAAGGAAGCAGAGTTCTTCTCCTTTGGTACCAATGACTTGACTCAGATGACCTTTGGTTTCTCCAGAGATGATGTTGCTAAGTTCTTGGATGACTACTATGAGAAACAAATCTTCGAGAGCGATCCATTTGCACGTGTGGATCAAAAGGGTGTCGGTAGATTGATGAAGATGGCCGTTGAGCTTGGTAGATCAGCTCGTCCTGAAATTAAATTAGGAATATGCGGAGAGCATGGTGGAGATCCTAGCTCAGTAGAGTTCTGCAACCTACTTGGACTAGACTATGTATCTTGCTCACCCTTCCGTGTACCAATTGCAAGACTGGCAGCTGCCCAGGCAGCAATTAAACAGGGCAAGTAAAAGGATTAAAATCATCTAATTCTAAAATGAAGGGTATTGCCACTTACTAGTACTTAGGGCAATACCCTTTTTTCTTGACTTGCACCTATGGTGAGAAGATGATAATAATCTAGATGACTTTACAAGGGCTTTATGATAACATAACTTTATGGTCATATAAAATTAGGGTAGGTCTAAACAAAGGTATGAGATAGAAATAAAAACAAAGCATCATCCTATAGGCTATTGATATTAGAGTGGTGGTGAAAGGCATGAAGCTCGCATTTATAATGAGAAAAATTACAAAAACTTTCTATGATAATAGTAGTGTCTTGGGAGAATGTGCGCTTATTAATACCCGAAGAATTTATTATTTATCTATGATAGCTATTCCATTGCGTATAATCAATATTTTTCTTTTTACCATTAATAAATCCTATGACACCCTGACTTTAAAGGCATGGAGTAAAGGTATTATAGCATCCCATCTTGTTTTATTAGTTTTTATGATTGGATTCTTATTAGTAACTCATAGACTGAAAAACAGAATACAGCCAAATAAAACCATGTTCCTATTGCAGTATATTGTTGTGGTTGTTATTATGGCATCTGGAATTGCAATAGTCACCTTTGATCAATTAGTAACCACTAATATTACACCTGTTCTATTAATCTCCATAATCACTGGGACAATTTTTTTAATTAGACCTATAACATCTTTTATACTATTTGCCACTTCTTATATGACTTATTATTACTTAATAGCCTTAACCATAACCAATCAACAGATACTGCTTTCCAACAGAGTTAATGGGATTACCGCTATTGGAATTGGTTTCTTGCTTAGCCTTATTCTTTGGCATTACAATTATATCAATATTACCCAAAAACGATGTATTGAAATGCAACAAAAAAAATTGGAACAAATGGCATATTATGATTCGCTTACTGACCTGCCTAACAGGAGATTATATGAGAAATTGATAAAACAAGAAATATCGTTAATGCAACGTTACGGACATGAAACGGTTCTAATTATATTAGATATTGATAACTTTAAAAAAATTAATGATACATATGGTCATCCAGTTGGTGATGATATACTTAGGCAACTGGCTGATCTTCTAAAAAGCAATGTTAGAGATTCAGATACTGTTTTTAGGTTTGGAGGAGAAGAATTTATTATCCTTATGCCTCAAACTTCTTTAGAGGGGGGATATGCATTTGCCGATAGATTAAGAAAATTAATTATGGATAAAACATTTAGCATAGGGCCTATTACGGTACAGATTACTTCCAGCTTTGGAATAACATCAATGGATGATACTAATAGTCAGAACTTAGAAGGTTATTATCACCTGGCGGATAGGGCACTCTATTTGGCTAAACAAAGAGGAAAAAATAGAGTTGAAATAGTCTGCGGAAAGGCAGATTAAAAAGTATGTTCTTGTATGAATGCGTGGCAAAGTAAAAAGCAACTCTTGTTCATATTAAAAATGTTTTTACTTGTATATTAATGAGCTATTGATAATTAAAAATCAATGGCTTTTAGTTTTTAATATTTTTTCACCCAGTTAGCAAATAAGTTAATTTTATAAGTGAAATAGAAGGATATTGGGTATATATGTTGTATATATACTATAGTGGAATTCATCCCAATGGATAGATAGAATTAGCTAGAGAGGGATAATATGGCTATTCGACAAGAGATAGAAAAACTTGAAGAGAAAGTACTTTCTGCCTATGCGGCTATAAGTTCAAAAACCAAAGGAAGGCAGCATCCTGAAGAAAGATGCAATATTCGCACAGAATTTCAAAGGGATCGAGACAGGATACTTCATTGCAAGTCTTTTCGTCGCTTAAAACATAAGACTCAGGTTTTTATTGCGCCTGAAGGGGATCATTTTCGAACTCGATTAACCCATACCTTGGAAGTTTCTCAAATAAGTCGAACAATAGCCAGAGCCTTAAGATTAAATGAAGACTTAACAGAGGCAATAGCTTTAGGTCATGATCTTGGGCACACTCCCTTTGGACATATAGGCGAAAGAGTATTGGATAGTTTATCTAAAAATGGGTTTAAACATAATTTGCAAAGTATCAGAATAGTAGAGACTTTAGAGGGAGGCAGAGGATTAAACCTAACATGGGAGGTCAGGGATGGTATAAGAAATCATACAGGTCCTCAAATTCCAGCAACTTTGGAGGGACAAATAGTTAGGATTAGCGATCGTATTGCTTACATTAATCATGATATCGATGACGCAATAAGAGCCAATATAATTTCAATAGATTGTCTTCCCAAGGACTGCATAGAAGTATTAGGTAAAACCCATAGACAGCGTATAAATACAATGGTTGAGGATGTTATTTCTTTTAGTATGAATAAGCCCTATATAGGTATGTCCGAACTAGTAGGACAAGCCACAAATGAACTTAGGAATTTTATGTTCGCAAGGGTATATACTGATTCAGTCTCAAAGTCTGAAGTGGAAAAGGCCAATAGGATTATTCAAGACCTTTTTTATTATTTTTTAAAGAACATTCATAAGTTGCCTGAAGAATACACCAATGTTATTTCACAAGATGGAGAAGAGCAGGGAGTATGTGATTATATAGCAGGTATGACGGATCGTTATGCAGTCTCCCTTTATAAATCATTGAAAGCCATTTAAGAGAATAATTATTGACACAATGGATGAAAATATTTAGCAAAAAGATATATATGAAGAGCCAGCTAATACAACATGGCATATAAAACGATTATGTGGGCCTTTTAAAATGTTATAATTAAAAGAAGGAAAATGACAAAGCATGTCGAATATAAATCTATGGGTTTGCGTTCCCAGGTTTTTTACTAAGCCCAAAGTTATACCTGATATGTTGTGTTGATGTAAAGGTATGGCATTATGCATATGACATAGATATGATAGGTGATGGTGTTGTCTAATTTTTTGCCTGAAGATTTTATTGAGGAAGTACGGATTGCCAATGATATTACAGATGTAATATCTGAATATATATCATTAAGACCCAGAGGGAGAAATTACTTTGGCTTATGTCCTTTTCATAATGAAAAAACTCCTTCTTTTTCCGTTGATCCTCAAAAGCAGTTATATCATTGCTTTGGCTGTGGAGAAGGCGGGAATGTCTTCAACTTTATTATGGCACAGGAAAGACTTGACTTTGTAGATTCAGTTAAATTTTTGGCTGAACGCAAGGGAATTCCTCTCCCAGGCACATTAAACAGTGTTCAGGATGAGGAGGCTAAAAGGCAAAGGCAAGTACTTTATAATATAAATAGAACTGCGGCAATGTATTATCACCATAACCTTTTATCATCTGAAGGCAGAAGTGCACTTGAGTATCTTCAATCTAGAGGGATAGACAACAAAACTATAAGGACTTTTGGATTAGGCTATTCACCTGATTCCTGGAATTCCACCATGAACTACCTATTAGATCAGGGTTTTGATGAAAGATTGTTAATCCAGACAGGTCTGGTTGTAGAAAAAGATAAGAGTACCTATGATCGATTTCGAAACAGAGTCATGTTTCCCATAATTGACTATAGAGATCGGGTAGTAGGATTTGGAGGAAGAGTTATGGATGATTCTGTTCCTAAATATTTAAACTCTTCTGAAAGTCCTATTTTTAACAAGAGCAGTGTACTCTTTGGTCTTAATTTAGCAAAAAAGCAACGTCCTATAGATAATCTTATCATAGTGGAAGGTTACTTGGATGTAATCACCCTTTATGAGTTTGGTTTCCGCAATGCAGTTGCTTCATTAGGTACAGCCTTAACTCATGAACAGGCAAAATTATTAAGAAGGTATACACCCAATATATATATAGCATATGACGGAGACATTGCAGGGCAAAAAGCTACGGCAAGAGGTTTAGATATATTAAAAGATGCAGGTTGCAATGTTAGAGTGATTATGCTACCAAAAGGTATGGATCCTGATGATATATTGAGAAAACAGGGTATAGAGTATTTTAAAAAGCTTATTAATAATGCCGTATCCTTAACAGATTTTAAACTTGAAATGCTACGATCTGAATATGATTTAAATAATCAAGAGGAAAAGGTGGAATTTGCTACCAAGGCCGCAGAAATTCTTATAGGGCTTGAGAATCCATTAGAGAGGGACATATATATTCAAAAATTAAATACAACTACTGGTTTTAGACCGGAATTAATATACAGACTAATAGACCAATTAGATAGCAGGGGAAGCAGGTTAGGTCTAAAAAGGAAGTCAGTTGGTAATAATAGGGATACTACAAACATTAGCAAGGCAAGACTCCGCTTGCCTGCAAATATTAAAGCAGAAAAGCATTTGATACGCCTGATGACTGAGAGTGAAGAAATGGCTAAAAAAATTTTAAGTCAGCTTGACGATCTAGAGTTTGAAGATTCTATCCATAGAGAGGTTATAGATATTATAAAAAGATTGTTAGAGAAAGATATTGAGCCTCATCCGGCTCAAATACTTAATTATGTACAGGAGCATCCGTCAAGGGGTAAAATTACAGAAATATTTAAGTTAGAAATGGAGTATGATAATGTAGATAAATATATTAAGGATTGTATAGATGAGCTTAGACGCTATCAGTTAGAAAAAAGGGCAAATTATCTTAAGGAGCAGATTACGAAGATGGAACTTGAAGGAGAAAGTGGATCACCACAATACTGGAAACTAGTTGAAGAGTTAAATGCCATAAATCGTATGAATAAGCTTGGTGGTACAGGAAAGGAGGAAGTTATGTGACGAAAAGAGATAAAGCCTTAAATCGAGTAAAGGAATTGATAGAAAAGGGTAAATCCAAAGGCGTTTTAACATATAAAGAAATTATGGACATGCTAGAAGAGATTGAGCTTGAAGCTGACCAGATAGAAAAAATTTATGAAACTTTGGAAACCCTTGGAATAGATGTGGTGGATGAGGAAGATGAAGGTAAAGATATTGATGAAATAAGTGATGAAGATGAGCAATCAGATGCTAGTCTGCTAGAGGGTGTAAGTATAGATGACCCTGTTAGGATGTATCTAAAGGAAATTGGAAAGGTTCCACTCTTGACTGCAGAGGAAGAGGTTGAACTGGCTAAGAGGATGGAGCAAGGTGATGAGGAGGCAAAGCGGAAGTTGGCAGAAGCCAACCTGCGTCTTGTAGTAAGTATTGCAAAGAGATATGTAGGTAGAGGTATGCTTTTTTTGGATTTAATCCAGGAAGGTAATCTAGGTCTTATAAAAGCTGTAGAAAAGTTTGACTACAGGAAGGGTTATAAATTCAGCACCTATGCAACATGGTGGATCCGACAGGCTATTACCAGAGCCATTGCAGACCAGGCAAGAACTATACGTATACCTGTTCATATGGTGGAGACTATTAACAAGCTAATCCGGGTGTCCAGACAGCTACTTCAGGAATACGGCAGAGAGCCTCTGCCTGAAGAAATAGCAAAGGAGATGGAGATATCCGAAGAAAAGGTAAGAGATATACTCAAGATAGCTCAAGAACCAGTTTCATTAGAAACTCCTATAGGAGAAGAAGAGGATAGTCACCTGGGAGATTTTATTCCTGACGATGACGCTCCTGCTCCTGCCGAAGCTGCGGCTTTTACCCTATTAAAGGAGCAGCTGATGGATGTATTAGATACTCTAACACCAAGGGAGGAAAAAGTATTAAGGCTAAGATTTGGATTAGACGATGGTCGTGCTAGAACCTTGGAGGAAGTTGGAAAAGAATTTAATGTAACTAGGGAAAGGATACGTCAGATCGAAGCCAAGGCTTTAAGAAAGCTAAGACATCCCAGCAGAAGTAAGAAATTAAAGGATTTCCTTGATTAGATAAAGGCACCAATTAAAAGGTGCTTTTTTACATAGTTTATCTTTATTATTTAGACTTTATAATAGGAGTGAAAGAATGTGCTAAGCCCCAGATTGAAGGCTTTAGCCCAGCAGGTGCCTGCCGGTGCTAAATTAGCTGATATAGGTACCGACCATGGATTGGTTCCTGTTTATCTGGCCAAAAACCGGACAGTAACTAAAGTTATAGCTACAGATATAAGTGAAGGATCTTTACAAAAAGCTCGTGAGTTAATCAATGAAGAAAATCTGAATGATATAATTGAAACCAGGCTTGGCTCAGGACTTAAGGTTATAAAACCAGGTGAAGTGGATACCATCATAATAGCCGGGATGGGTGGAGTGTTAATCAGTGAAATACTAGATGACAGCAGGGATGTGCTAAAGTCTGCCTCTAAATTAATACTCCAGCCCATGAACGCTCCTCAGCTCCTTAGACGATGGTTGGTTGAACAGGGTTTTACAATATATAATGAGCTTTTGGTCAGGGACGGTAAGCACTTATATGAAATTATTGTTGCTAAAGAAGGTATACAAGAGGTAAAAGATGACATTCAGTATGAAATAGGTTTCAAACTTATGCAGAATAAAGATCCTTTGTTTGAGGATTTTATTAGTACTAAAATATCAAAAGCTGAGGCAATAATAAGACAACTACAAAGGCAGGATACAGAAAGAGCAAGGGAAAGAATGAAGCAACTGACACAAAAGCTTAAAAAATATAAGGAGGCATATAAATGTTTTGTACAGTTGAAAGATTAGCTCAGATAATGAATAATTTAGCTCCTGAAGACTGGGCTGAGCCATGGGATAATGTAGGGCTTTTGTTAGGTAATATAAATTCTAAGGTGCAACGCTTAATGGTTGTATTGGATATAACGCCTGAGGTAGTGGAAGAGGCTATAAAAAAGGAAGTTGATATGATAATATCCCACCACCCTTTAATCTTCAACCCAATGAAACGAATAGTCTATGATGATGTGGAAGGCAGATTAATTTTAGACCTGGTATCTAATAATATAGCCGTATATTGTGCTCATACTAATTTGGATGTGGCAAATGGTGGAGTAGATGACTCCCTGGCTAAAGCTTTAGAACTAAAAGATGTAAAAAATTTAATCCAGGAAGATCCTCTGCAGTCAAAACCAGGATTTGGTCGCTGGGGCAAGTTGGAAACTCCCCTTAAGATACTGGACTTTGCCTATTATGTTGCTGATATCTTAAAAAGTCCGAGAGTTGAAATTATTGGTATGAAAAATGGTAAGAAAGACAAGCTAATTAAAACTGTTGCACTATGTGGAGGTTCTGGATCCAGTTTTTTGAAAAATGCTCAGAGGGTGGGTGCAGATATATTTATAACAGGCGAAATTAAATATCACGATGCTTTAATGGCGGATTGGCTAGGTATAGATGTTATGACAGTAGGCCATTTTTATAGCGAGATACCAGGAGTAGAGGAATTAATTAAACGTTTACAAAAAGCTGTGGATAGTTTACAATATAAGGTAGAGATATTTGAATCCAAAGCTCAAAGAAGTCCTTATTCTAGAATATTGATAGACTAGAAAAATCAGAGGCAGGAAAAGCATGGTATAGCAACAAGGCGAAGGAAAGGAGGAATGATTGTGGAACAGAAGGGACAGTTAGATTATTTATGGCAGTATCAAATACTGGATTTAAAGATAGATGAGTTGGAAAAGAAAAAAAAGAATTGCGCTGCCAGAAAAGAACTATATAAATCAATTAAATATTTAAAAAACCAACAAGAAAGTCTTATAAAGTTAAATGAAAATGTAGACAAAAAGAATCATATATATAATAGGATATATAATGAAATTCAAAAAATAAGCAAGAAATTGAAAGAGGAAGAGGAAAAAATCAACAGCGGAAATATAAAAACCTTCAAACAGTTAGACCAGATAGAAAAGAAACTGTTGGAAATGCAGGAAGAATTAAATGAAAAGAGAAAAGAATTAACTGATCTTTTGGAGGAAATGGACTCCATTAACAAAAAGCTTCAGGGTGTTAGCCAGAGACTCAGAAAAGGTAAAAAAGAGTATGACAAAATCAAAAAAGAATATGATCTGGTTATGAAGGATGTAAATGAGGAATATGACGAGATAAAAGCACAAAAAGATTCCATCAAAGAGAAGTTAGACAACTCTCTGTTAAAAAAATATAATGCCATCAAGGGAAACCATAAATTAGCTATTGCAGAGATTCAACAAGATCGCTGTGGAGGCTGTAATATGGTTTTGGCATCCTTAGTAGTACAAAACGTTAGAGACAAGGCGGGAATTATTGAGTGTGAAAACTGTGGAAGAATACTATACTTAGGTTCGGATACATCTGCAAGTTAAGGAGAACTATTTGACATTTGCCAGCAGAAATGTTATTATAATAGTTCGGAAAACTGCATATTATGAGTAAGCTAGATGATCGCATCTATAAATTTGTTATAGATGAGGAAAGTCCGAGCTCCATAGGGCAGGATGCTGGGTAACGCCCAGTGGAGGCGACTCCAAGGAAAGTGCAACAGAAAGATACCGCCTCGCATTCAATGTAAATTCTAAATTAATATATTTAGAGTTTATATTGAGTGTGTGGTAAGGGTGGAAAGGTGAGGTAAGAGCTCACCAGCATCTAGGCGACTAGATTGGCTATGTAAACCCCATCTGGAGCAAGACCGAATAAGGGACATGAAGTGGTTGCCCGCCACGTCCTGGGTCAAGGTCGCTTGAGTCTACCGGCAACGGTATGACCTAGACAGATGATCATCCTCGACAGAACTCGGCTTATTGCTTGCTCATAATATGTTTAGAACACCGGTATAAATACCGGTGTTTTTTGAATTATACGGCATTATCATGTTGCATGCTTTACGCAATCAGGGTAAAATATTCTTATCTTGACTTATATTTTGCAATTATTTTATTTTTTTTTGAGGAGGTAAACCATGAATCCTGTAAAGATCATTACAGATAGTACAGCAGATATACCTATAGAGCTACGAGAACAATATGGTATAACCTTTGTTCCATTGTATGTTACAATAGGAGGTCAAACCTATAAAGATCAGGTGGAAATAGACACAGCCACGTTGTATCAAATTGTGGAAGAAACCAACGAACTACCTAAGACAGCAGCGCCTTCAGTTCAGGATATGATCAATAGTTTCACACCTTGGATAGATAAAGGATATGATATCTTATTTTTTGGTATTTCTTCTAAATTATCAGCAACAATACAATCGGCAACTTTAGCAGCACAGGAATTTGACGAGGGAAGAGTAAGAGTTATAGATTCAGAAAATTTATCTATGGGTATTGGATTATTGGCAATTAAGGCTGCACAGTGGGTATCACAAGGTCTTAGTACAGAGGAGATTTACCAAAAAATAGAGGCTTTAAAACCCAAAGTTAGAACTAGCTTTGTGATAGATACTCTTAAATACCTACATATGGGTGGAAGATGCTCTTCCATAGAACTCATAGCAGGTACTGTACTAAAGATAAGGCCTCAAATATTAGTTAAAGATGGAAGTTTAGTAGTTTTAGATAAGCATAGGGGAAAGAAAGAAAAAGTGTTAAATGCTTTTTATAAAAAATATGTAAGTGATAACGGAAAAATCGATACTGATAGTATAGTAATAGCCCATTCAGCAGATATAGATTCTGCAGAATTTTTAAGGAATAAAGCCAGTAATGACTTCGATTCAAAAAACATTTATTTAGCGGAAGCTGGCACAGTAATTTCCAGCCATTGTGGACCAGGTACAGTGGGAATAATATATATTGAGAAAGATGAGTAAAGAAGCTTTTTTAGAAACTCCTTTTATACCTGATAATTCAGTTAGCCTGGCTTTAGTGGATAGTCGATACAAAGCCAGGCTAGAGGTTTTTTTGAAAGATTACCAAATTTCCCCGATTTATGTTGATAAATGTACTGATCTTTATCCTTCCATATCTTGCCACCCGGATATACAGTGTCATCCACTGGGAGGTAATAAGATAGTAATCGCTCCCAATGCCAGTCAGTCACTGAAAAACCAATTAATACAACATGATTTTGAAATCATAGTGGGGAATACTAGACTTGAAAGCAACTATCCCAATAACATTGCATATAATGTAGCAAGAATTGGAGAGTATGCTTTTCATAACAAAAAATACACTGATCCAATATTAAAGGGAGAACTGCAATCACAAGGCGTTGAGCTTGTCCATGTGAATCAGGGATATTCTAAATGTTCAGTAGCTATTGTTGATGAACATTCCTTGATTACATCGGATAAAGGTATCGCCAAAGCTGCTAAGGGGGTAGGCTTTAATGTATTGCTTATAAATCCCGGCTTTATTGATCTTCCTGGTTTAAACTATGGATTTATAGGTGGTGCAACTGGCCTGCTAAATCTTAACGCCCTTGGTTTTGTCGGAAATTGGAAGACCCATAAGGACTACGAAAAAATAGAAGATTTCCTAAAAGAAAGGGGCAAAATCCCTGTAGCCATGGATATGCATCTCCTTGCTGATGTTGGGAGTATAATACCTCTAAAGCAGCGTGTGTAAAGCTGTTTTGTAAAGTTTATTGACTGAACTGCCATGGAAGGGAGTGGTGGAATGCAGTTATTTTCCATCGGGATTGACGATAAAGATCCATGTCTTAAGGATTTAATTTATAAAAAGTCTTCCGCCTATTGGATGGAGGGTTTAGATATAGAGGAAAATAGGGTAGGGGATTTGGTCTTTATAAACTATAGAACTGGTCATTCCTATCCTCCAAACAAAATGGCTATGATAAAAGACAGAATAAAGATCATAATTGCTGATATACTGGCTACTATTATTTTAGAGGACTTACAGTCCAGTATGGTACAGAAAATTATCCAACAGGAATATTTTTATTTTGATAAGGAGGATCAAGACAAGATCTTACGAGATGCATTAGCCATTATGTGGGGAGGAAGAAATCCGATCGCCAATTCTGAAAAAATTAGGGAACAATGGCGATATAGGGTATGGGACAGAATTATGGACCACTTAAATGCAAATGATGAATTGGTATTTGATGGTTTTATTCGGTTCCGACTGAAGGATTTCACCCGTGAGCTGGAAAATGCGGTAGACCGTGCAGTGGACGAATTGTTGATCGAGAATGAATATAATGAATTTATAAAACTACTCCAGTATTTTGTAGAGATTCAAGATCCAAAAGTGGATGAGGTTCATGTGGTTTTACAGGATGATAAAAGATATGTTCTTTTAGACTCTAATTTAAAGGTTATTCATAACGAAATGCTGGAACAACTGGCTCGCGAGATATCGGACAAGGAAATAAGTCATGATGATCTGTTAATTAGTTCCTTAATTACTATTGCGCCTTGTAAGATAACTATTCATGAGTACGACAAGATAAAAAATGTTGAGCTATTAAATACCATCAACAATGTTTTTAATGGCAAGGTAATAATGAGTAATGAAAGGATAACACCAAAAAAGTGAAACAACTAAAAGGATGCACGGAAAAAAGTGCATCTTTTTTTATCTTTATTTTTCTCTAGAATAGTTGTACAATTAGTATTGTGTATAAAAATAATAAAGAATATTGTAAAGTAAACAACTAACTTGGGAAAAGATAAATTTTACGTTTTATCATGTAATTACAAAGAACTGATATAAATAATTTGTTAGTTTTTACTGATAATGGACAGAATAGGGAGGCTAAAAAGTGATTTGGCAAATAATTATGATGTCTTTAGTTGGGGCTGGAATAGGCTGGTTTACTAACTATCTGGCAGTAAAGCTTATTTTCAGGCCCTTAAATCCTGTTAGGATACCTGTTATAGGTATAGAATTTCAAGGGCTGGTGCCCAAGCGTAGAAATGAAATTGCTGTTAGCATTGGAAAGACTGTTGAGGAGCAGCTTTTATCTATAGAAGAACTGTCAAAGCATTTGAATACAGATAAAAATAGAGCGGTTATCGTAAAAAATATACGTGTTGGTATTCTAAGAGTTGTCAATGATAAGCTACCTACTTTTATACCAGCAGGTGTAAAAAATTCTATATTAAACTATATAGGAGATATTATAGACAAGGAATCCAGGGGTTTCATAGCTAATAATATGGATAAGCTTATAAAAGACGCTGTTCAAACATTAAATGTTAGCCAACTGGTTGAACAAAAGATTAATGACTTTGATTTACTGGAGTTGGAGAGTATCATACTATCTCTTTCAAAAAGGGAGCTTAAATATATTGAACTTCTAGGAGGAGTTCTGGGATTTTTTATTGGATTGTTCCAAGGAATATTTATGAAATTTATTGCTTAATTTATTGACAATTAGCTACAAGATGTATATAATATCATGAAGAATAAGAATATTGATACTATGAAGGAGACCAGTAGATCGGGAACCGGTGTTAAGAGAGGGAAAACCCTGGGCTGAAAGTTTTCCCCAACAGGCTCGATTGAATACCAACTCCGGAGTATTTGGCTAGTCCCGTTATAGACAACAAAGTTGGATTTAGGCTTTTTATGGATATAGCCTAGATCAACAAGGGTGGAACCGCGGGTAATCCCCGTCCTTTGAAGGATGGGGATTTTTTGTATTTGATATTTAATTTATTTATTTCTTTAGAATAAACAATATTGATAAACTTGATACAAAATAAGCACGAATGGAATATAGGAGGCGATGATTAATGATCAAAGTTACCTTAAAAGACGGATCATCAAAGGAATATCCACAGGGTATTACCGTGGGAGAAGTAGCACAGGATATAAGCAAGGGACTTGCTAGGGTTGCTGTTGCAGGACAGGTAGATGGTGAAACTGTAGACTTAATGCATCCACTAAATGAAGATTGTCAGGTTAATATATTGACTTTTGATGATGCAGAAGGAAAAAAAGCATTTTGGCATACTAGTGCTCATATAATGGCTCAAGCTGTAAAAAGGCTTTTCCCAGGTGTTAAGCTTGCTATTGGTCCGGCTATAGATGATGGATTCTACTATGATTTTGATACCGATAAACCCTTTACTCCTGAAGATTTAGAGGCTATTGAAGCTGAAATGTCCAAAATTGTAAAGGAAAATCTTGAGCTGGAGAGATTTGAACTACCAAGACAAGAGGCAATTGAATATATGGCTGATAAAAATGAAACCTATAAAGTAGAACTAATCGAAGAATTGCCTCAGGACTCAATTATTTCTTTTTACAAGCAAGGGGAATTTGTGGATCTATGTGCAGGCCCTCATCTTTCCAACACTGGTAAAGTAAAGGCTTTTAAGCTTCTAAGCTTGGCTGGTGCATACTGGAAAGGCGATGAAAAAAACAAAATGCTTCAACGCATATATGGGGTTTCATATCCTAAAAAGAGCCAGCTAGAAGAACACTTGAAACGTCTGGAAGAGGCAAAGAAGAGGGATCATAGAAAACTAGGGAAAGAACTGGATCTTTTTAGCATCTACGAAGAAGGGCCAGGATTCCCATTCTTCCATCCCAAGGGAATGGTGTTACGAAATACTTTAGAAGATTTTTGGCGCAAAGAACATATTAAGAGAGGTTATGAAGAGGTTAAAACTCCTATTATTCTTAACCAGGATTTATGGAAACGGTCTGGCCATTGGGATCATTATAAGGAGAATATGTATTTTACTCAAATAGATGAAAACGACTATGCTGTAAAACCTATGAACTGTCCAGGTAGCATGATTGTATATAAGAGAAAGATGCATAGTTACAGGGATTTACCAATAAGAATGGCAGAGTTGGGATTGGTACACAGACATGAGCTTTCTGGTGTACTGCATGGTCTCATGAGGGTCCGTTGTTTTACTCAGGATGATGCTCATATCTTTATGTTGCCAGAGCAGGTAAAGGATGAAATTGTTGGAGTAATCGATCTAATTGACTATATCTACAAGCAATTTGACTTCAACTACTATGTAGAACTATCCACCAGACCCGAAAATGCAATGGGTTCTCAAGAGGATTGGGATATGGCCATTAATGCTCTTAGAGAGGCTCTTGAGGAAAAGAATATGGACTATGTCATCAATGAGGGAGATGGAGCTTTCTATGGTCCAAAGATTGACTTTCACCTCCAAGACAGCATAGGAAGAACCTGGCAATGCGGCACCATTCAGCTTGATTTTCAGATGCCTGAAAGATTTGATTTAACCTATATAGGTCCTGATGGTGAAAGGCATCGTCCCGTTATGCTGCATAGGGCCATATTTGGTAGTCTAGAAAGATTTATTGGTATCCTGATTGAACACTATGCAGGTGCCTTTCCAACTTGGCTTGCTCCAGTACAGGTCAGGCTTTTATCAATCACTGATCGATCCAATGAGTATATAGAAGAACTTGTCAAGAAATTTGAAAGTGCAGGCATTCGTGTAGAATCTGATTTAAGGAATGAAAAAATAGGATATAAAATACGTGAAGCACGACTTCAAAGAATACCTTATATGTTAGTAGTTGGAGACAAGGAAGTAGAAAATCAGCAGGTAGCAGTAAGATCCAGGGATGAAGGAGATCTAGGACCGATGGCTGTTAAGGATTTTATGGATAAAATCCAGAAAGAAATTAATCAAAAAGGGAAATAAAATGTTTGACAAGATTTATATAATATGATAATCTATATTTGGTTTAAGTAGAAGCTATCCACTTCTCACCTTTCGGCACAGCCAGGAAGGTTTCTTTCACCAGATCTATGGATTAATTATGTCTTAAAAGTGGGTAGGTATACCCACTTTTTTTATTCTAGAGATGAGTGGAGCCAAGTGGGGTAGCAAAGTTTGTTTATATTATTCGGAGGTGAAGGAATATTAGTAACAGGGAACTCTCTGTCAATGAGGGAATCCGCGACAAGGAAGTAAGGGTCATAGACGTAAATGGAGAACAGCTTGGGATCATGTCCCCCAAAAAAGCGTTGGAGATTGCCCAGCAAAGAGAATTGGATTTGGTAAAGGTGGCACCAAAAGCTAATCCACCTGTGTGCAGAATTATGGATTATGGTAAATATCGATTTGATATGGCCAAAAAAGAAAAAGAAGCACGCAAACATCAGCGGGTTATCAATGTTAAGGAAGTTAGGCTATCAGCCAATATTGAAGAGCATGATATGGGTGTCAAAGCCAGACATGCCGATAAGTTCTTAAAAGCAGGAGATAAGGTGAAGGTTACCATCCGCTTTAGAGGACGAGAAATGGCACATACGTCTATTGGATATGATGTAATGAATAGGTTTGTGGAAATGATAACGCAAGAACATTCTATAGAACGCAAACCTAAGCTTGAAGGAAGAAACATGATAATGATCTTAGCACCTAAAGAATAAATGCAGGAGAGGAGGAAGCCCTATGCCAAAAATGAAGACACATAAAGGGGCAGCCAAAAGATTTTCTTTAACTAAATCAGGAAAAGTTAAGAGAGCAAAAGCATATAAGAGTCATATTTTGACCAAGAAGACAAGCAAGAGAAAGAGGAATCTAAGAAAGGGCACCTATATTGCTGCCGTTGAAGAAAAAAATATAAAAAGATTGATTCCTTATAAATAGGGCAGTGAAGGAGGTACAGACATGGCAAGAGTAAAAGGGGCAGTTAATGCCAGAAAGAAACATAAAAAAGTACTAAAACTAGCTAAAGGTTATTTTGGTGCAAAGAGCAAGCAGTATAGGGCTGCAAATCAAGCTGTAATGAAATCACTAGCCTATTCCTATACTGGAAGAAAGCTAAGAAAGAGAGATTTCAGAAAACTTTGGATTTCAAGAATTAATGCCGCTGCACGAAGCAATGGCTTAAGCTATAGCAGGTTTATTAATGGACTTAAACTAGCTAATGTACAGATTGATCGTAAAATACTGGCTGATATGGCGGTAAATGATGCAGCAGGCTTTGCACAATTGGTAGATCTAGCCAAACAAAAACTAGAAGCTTAATTAATAAAGACCTCTTACAGGAGGTCTTTTTCTAATAAATGGTGGAATCCTTTATTTTCAATTGAGATATGATATATACGAATATATAGAATTCTATATTATTAGGAGTTAGGAAATTGAAGATTGTAAAAGATAATAAGACATTTCATTTTTCACCAACACAAATACTGGCATTAGGTTTTCTTTTAATTATTTTAGTGGGTGCATTTTTATTGAGCCTGCCGTTTTCTACATCCAGCGGAACCAGTATTGGTTTTATGAATGCATTGTTTCACGCTACCTCTGCTGTGTGCGTTACTGGTCTATCAGTAGTCAACACGGCCAGGGATCTTTCCCTTATAGGTCAGATAATTACTATAATTCTGGTCCAGATAGGAGGACTAGGATTTATGACCATTGCTACCATGATCTCCTTAATTTCAGGAAAACGAATAACCCTTAAAGAAAGGTTAATAATACAAGAGGCATTAAACCATTTTACCTTGGAGGGAGTAGTGCGACTGACTAAAAATATTCTTGCAACTACCTTTATTTTAGAATTTGTAGGCGCTACATTTCTAGCTTTCCGCTTTATACCTATGTATGGATGGATAAAGGGTATATATTTTAGTTTGTTTCACTCTATTTCTGCATTATGTAATGCAGGGTTTGATCTGATGGGCAATAGTTTGATGAGTTTTCATGGAGACATTATAATAAATTTTACTATTATGGCGTTAATTATATTGGGTGGATTGGGTTTTTCAGTTTTAAGGGATATTTTTTACCATAGGTATCATTTTAGAAAATGGTCACTCCATACTAAATTAGTTTTACTCACTACTGTCATATTGTTAGCTGGAGGATTTTCATTCTTTTTTATCATGGAGTATAGTAATGTACTTGCTGACTTTTCTTTTTTAGATAAAATCATTGCTTCCTTATTCCATACTGTAACTGCCAGAACAGCTGGCTTTTATTCTACTTCACTAGAAGAAATTAGGGAAGCAACAAAATTTTTTACTATTGTCCTGATGTTTATTGGCGCCTCACCAGCTTCCACAGGTGGTGGTATAAAGACAGTTACTGTTATGGTCATCATACTTACTGTCAAAAGTGTAATAGAAGGTAAAGATGATATAGAAATTTTCAGAAGACGAATACCTTATTCTATTGCTAATCGGGCCCTAGCCATTGCTGTTATCAGCCTAAGTTTTTTAGTCTTTGTAACGATAATTTTTTCCATTGTCGAACCATTTCCTTTTATAGATCTACTTTTTCAAACTGCTTCAGCATTAGGTACGGTAGGACTAGCCTCATTTGATAACAGCAAGCTTAGTAGCATTAGCAAATTACTTACTATAATATGTATGTATGTTGGTAGAGTAGGCCCGTTAACGCTAACATTAGCACTGGCAAAGAGACAATCAAGTAATAACAATAAAATTAAATATCCTGAAGATATAATAATGGTTGGTTAAGGAAAGGTAAGGTTAGGAAGTATGAAACAGTTTGTAGTTATTGGATTGGGACGGTTTGGCAGCAGTGTGGCAAAAGCTTTGTGTTCTATGAATCATCAAGTACTGGCAATAGATAAGGATGAACAAAAGGTGCAGGAAATATCCGATTTTGTAACCCATGCAGTACAAGCGGATGCAACAGACGAAAGTGTCCTGAAATCTCTGGGTATTAGAAATTTTGATGTAGTGGTGGTAACTACTTCAACGGATATTCATTCAAGCATTCTAATAACCTTGCTATGTAAAGAAATAGGGGTTAAATATGTTATTGCCAAAGCTCAAAGTGAACTTCATTCAAAGGTGTTATATAAGATTGGTGCAGATAAGGTGGTCTTTCCCGAACGTGATATGGCTTTAAGGGTGGTGCACAATCTAGTTTCATCCAATATATTGGATTATATAGAAGTGACCCAGGATTATAGTCTGGTAGAGATTGAGGCGTTACCTGACTGGATAGGTTATTCTTTGCAAGAGTTGAATATGCGGGGTAAATATGGTATAAACGTACTGGCAATCAAACATGATGAAGAAATAAATATTGCACCAAAAGGAGACGATGTTATCAATAAAGATGATATTTTGGTAGTGATCGGAAAAACTAAGGATATTACCCGTCTGGAGAATAAGTACCAATCATAGATAAGGGGGCAGAATAGTGCATGATATTATCACCAGCCCTAATAATCCAACTATAAAACTAATTAAATCTCTCCATATTAAGAAATATCGGGATGAATATGGCCTATACTTTGTGGAAGGCTGGAAGATGGTAAAGGAAGCAATAGAAGGGAATTTTCCCATACATATGTTAGTTTATAGTCAGGATTTTGACATAAAAAAGCTAGAATTAGATAAAAAAAAGGAAGAAATTCCCCTTGTATGTGTTCATGCCAATTTGTTTAAGCAGATAGGGGATGTTAAAACTCCTCAGGGAGTCATTGGTGTATTAAGAAAGGAAGAGAAAGATTTAGATTATATATTAGCCAGAGATTCCGGATTCTGGGTAATACTAGATCGGGTTCAGGATCCTGGAAATATGGGAACCATTATCAGAACTGTAGATGCTGCTGGCGGAGATGGAGTAGTTCTTCTTGAGGGATGTGTGGATCCTTACAATCCTAAAACTATTCGCTCTACTATGGGTTCAATTTTACGTGTTCCTTTAGTAAGGGTGAGTGATAACAAAAATTTCCTTTTACAGTTAATAGAAAGGCAGGTTCATATAATAGCGAGCGACATGGGTGGAGATAATATTTTCACATGGCAAGGAGTAAAGTCTGAGTCTATAAAAGCACTTGTTATAGGAAACGAATCAAAGGGAATAAGTCAAGAGATACTTGATCTTGCTACCAGTGTAGTATCCATACCCATAATAGGGGGCTCCGAGTCTCTAAATGCTTCTGTGGCAGCAGGCATTATGATATATGAATTCCAGAGGAAAGAAGGTAAAATGGGACAGGAAATTTCTTGTATCTACAACAGGGATATGCTATAATTAATAAAAATGCGGATTTAAAGGGGATGGTTCCCAGTGTTGGCTAAGGTCATGTGGAAGATATTCGAAGCGACGGGTTCCGTTTCTGCCTATATGCTTTACAAAAAATTAATAACTCTTAAGTAAAGGCGATGAAGGAGAAGAGTACATTCTGCCTTATTATTCAGAGAGGGGATGTCATAGGCTGAGAGCATCCCTATAAGAAGAGAATGGAAGTTCGCTCTGGAGCCGTGGGCTGAAGTGGTAGTAGGCCTTACCGGTTTTACCGTTATCAATTAATGAGGTTTGTTTTATACAAACAAATTTGGGTGGTACCACGGATTATGTTACCTCCGTCCCATACAGGGATGGAGGTTTTATTTTTCTATCAAATTTTATCTTCATAGGAAAGGAGTAATAGATTGTGCGTGAAAAGTTGGACCTTATACAAAAAGAAGCATTAGATAATATAGAAAAGGCTGGCGAGTCTAACAGTTTAGAAGAGATTCGGGTTAAATATTTAGGTAAAAAAGGACAGCTGACACAAATTTTAAGAGGTATGGGAAAGTTAGCACCTGAAGAGCGACCAGTTGTAGGGCAACTAGCAAATCAGGTTAGACAGGTTATTGAAAGCAAACTGACAGAGAAAGGCAGGGAAATAGAGGAGATAGTTTTAGCTAAAAGGCTAAAGGAAGAAAGCATTGACGTAACCCTTCCAGGTAAAAAGCCCTCTCTAGGCAAACTTCATCCTCTAACCACTGTTTTGAATCAGATAACAGAGATTTTCTTGGGAATGGGATTTGATGTAGCAGAAGGACCGGAAATAGAACTGGATTATTATAACTTTGAAGCTTTGAATATACCTAAAAACCATCCAGCTCGGGATACCCAGGACACTTTTTATATAAATGAAAATATACTACTTAGAACTCATACTTCTCCTACACAAATCAGGACCATGGAGGTTCAGGAGCCGCCTATAAAGATAATTGTACCAGGAAGGGTCTATAGATCTGATGCTGTTGATGCTACTCATTCTCCTATATTTCATCAGATAGAAGGTTTGGTGGTGGACAAGAATATAACCATGGGTGATTTAAAAGGTGTCTTGGATGTCTTTGCTAAGGCAATCTTTGGTCCCAAAACCCGTACCCGCTTTAGACCTCATCATTTTCCTTTCACTGAACCTAGCGCAGAGATGGATGTAAGTTGTGTTACCTGTGATGGGCAAGGATGCAGAATTTGCTCTAACACAGGTTGGATAGAGATTCTGGGAGCAGGCATGGTACATCCAAAGGTTTTGGAATATGGCAATATTGATCCCAATGAATATACAGGATTTGCATTTGGAATGGGACTGGATCGTATTGTAAATCAAATATATGGTATTGATGATATCAGGCTGTTATACGAAAACGATATCAGATTTTTAAGCCAGTTTTAATAAGTGATTGAAGACCGTAATAGTTAAATACCACAGACCAGAGAAAGGAGTAAAAAAGATGTTAGTTCCTATTAAATGGTTAAAAGAATATGTAGATATAAGTGCAAGCACAAAGGAATTAGCTAATGCCATGACTTTAACAGGTACCAATGTGGAATCTATTAAAGAATTGGCAAAGGATATTGATAAAGTAGTGGTTGGCAGAATTTTGAGCATCAATCCACATCCAAACGCTGATAAGCTAGTTGTGTGTCAGGTAGATATTGGAAATGAAGTTATACAGATTGTAACTGGTGCTCCAAACGTTGAGGAAGGCCAGTTGGTTCCTGTTGCCCTCCATGGGGCATTGCTTCCTGGTGGAGTAAAGATCAAAAAAGGCAAATTGAGAGGGGAAGTATCACAGGGTATGCTGTGCTCCATAGATGAGCTGGAACTTACAGAACTGGGAGAAATAGACGATGGCATTGATGGAATACTTATCCTGGACGAAGAATATCCATTAGGAATGGATATAAAGGAAGCCTTGGATCTAGATGATGAAGTAATTGAGTTTGAGATTACTTCAAACAGACCTGATTGTTTGAGTATGGTGGGTATTGCCAGGGAAGCTGCAGTTACTCTGAAAACTAGCTACAGCTTGCCACAGATAAAGCTTAGCAGAAACATTGGCCATACTCTGCAAGAAGCCAAGGTAATTGTTGAAGAGCCTGATATGTGTCCCAGGTATTGTGCAAGAGTGGTGAGAAATGTTAAGATAGGTCCATCGCCTCGCTGGATGAGAAGAAGATTGGCAGCAGCGGGAGTTAGACCAATTAACAATATAGTTGATATTACCAACTATGTAATGCTGGAACTGGGTCAACCTATGCATGCTTTTGACCTGGACAAAATACAGGATAAAACAATAATAGTTAGAAGAGCCAGGGAGGGAGAAAAACTAGTAACCCTTGATAAACAGGAAAGAATCCTTGCAGAGGATATATTAGTAATTGCAGATACAGAAAAGGCTATAGCTTTGGCAGGGGTCATGGGAGGATATGATACTGAAGTCACTCCAGATACATGTAATGTAATATTGGAGAGTGCAACCTTTGACAAGGGAAGCGTTAGATTAGCATCCAAGGCATTGGGACTCAGAAGCGAAGCTTCAAGTCGCTTTGAGAAGGGCTTAGATATATCAAACGCAGAAAGAGCCATAGATCGTGCAGCTCAGCTTATACAGGAGCTGGGAGCAGGTGAAGTAGTAGAAGGAAAGATAGATGTTTGTAATGGTTCTCTAGAACCGAGGGTACTGGAAGTTCAGTGGAAACGTATCAATGCTCTTCTGGGGATTGATCTTGAGATTGAGGATATTTGTGGAATATTAAATTCCTTGTCTTTTAAAACAGAAGTCAAGGGGGACATATTGGTAGTGGAAGTGCCATCCTTTAGGCAGGATGTAGAGGGTATGGCAGATTTAGCAGAAGAGGTAGCCCGTATATATGGGTATGACAAAATACCTATGACATTAATGGAGGGATCAAGATCTCAAGGTACAAGAACCAGGGAACAAAAGCTATTAGATACAGCTAAAAGAGCACTGATTGCAATGGGTCTATTTGAAACTGTAACCTATTCCTTTGGAAGTCCAAAAGTTTATGGAAAAATTGGGTTTAAACCTGAGGAGTACCATGAGGTTGTTACAATAGCTAATCCTTTAGGTGAGGACCAGAGTGCTATGCGTACTACATTGATCCCAAGCATACTGGATGTTCTTGCAAGGAACAAGAGTCGCAGTATAGAGGAATGTAAGATTTTTGAGATTGCCAATATATTCATTCCAAAATCTATTCCAATAGAGGAATTACCCATTGAAAGGCTTACCTTAGCCATAGGCCAGTATGGAAAGGGCACTGACTTCTATACCTTAAAAGGTCAGGTGGAAAGATTATTTGATGTGCTTGGAATATTAGAAGATGTAGAGTTTGCACCTCATTCCCATCCCTCACTACATCCAGGTAGAACAGCCATTGTAAAATTTGAGGGTCAAGAATTAGGTGTATTAGGAGAAGTTCATCCCAAGGTTTGCGAAAACTATAATTTAAAGACCAAGATATATTTAGCTGAACTAAATTTTGAACTTATGCTAAAGATGGCTAGAACAGAAAAACAGTATGTGCATCTGCCTAGATATCCTGCCATCCATAGAGATTTGGCTATAGTAGTAAGTAAAAATGTATTGGCTTCAAATATTGAAAAATTGATACGAAGTGCTGGAGGAGACTTATTAGAAAAGGTTGAATTATTTGATATATATGAGGGTAGCCAGATTCCTGAAGGACACAGAAGTTTGGCATATTCTCTAAGCTACCGTGCTGCTGATAGAACACTAAAAGACGAAGATATTAATCCTATTCATGATAGAATTGTAAATGCTTTAGTTGATTCATTCAATGCCCAATTGAGGGAATAAAGTATGGATGGGCTTCCCTAAGAATAAACAAGGGAAGCCATTATTTTTCTAATTTCGACATTAAATCCTTGTACAAAAATGTCAAATAATATATAATGTACCTAAGAAAATCAACATCCTGCTTCTTGCTTTGACCCTGATTCTAAAGAATTTAATAGAAGGGGGACGTTGCTATTGTGTAAAAAAAATAAAGTTATTGTTAGGATTGGCGGCCGTGAGTATGCTGTTCGGGGTACAGAATCAGAAGAGTACATACATAAAGTGGCTATTTATGTAGATAAAAAAATGCAAGAATTATCCTCTAAACAACCACCACTTAGCATATCTATGCTTGCCATTTTAACAGCTATTAATCTAGCAGATGAAGTAATTAAGCAAAAGGATGAGATCAAACGCCTGCAAAAAGAATTGGATCAACTCAAAAATACACCAAAAGCTGCGGAACGTGAACGAGTTAATGTATATGATATTCCCAAAAAGTTACGGCGGTAAAGAATTATATTCCAGAAATCATAAAAAATTGCTGTTTTATGGTTAAATTAATGAATAATTAGGAAAAATATGAATATACTAGTAATAATATTAAACAAAATTAAAAATCTGTTGGGATATTTATAGGAAATAGAGGATTTTAGTAATAAATCGAGAATTTCAATATGAGCCTATTTTATTATAGGATATGCAAGGCAAATAGATGAAGATGGGGGAAATATTGTGGAGAACAGACAAATCCGTGAGATTATTAAAAGAATCGAGAACAATATTTCAAAATGTGACATATTAAACGGTATTCTTAATGCAAAAATAGACGGCCAAGCCATTGATTATAGTTGTTTTCATGATAGGGGCTATACCCATGAAGAAGTAAGAATAGGTGCCGAATTAGTTGAGCTTTACCTTAAGCTCAAAGGCCACATAGACAAAAAGGCAGATTCTGTCTAAATCTTTCACTATGGTGCAGTAATGCGCCTTTTTTTATTGCCCAAAATTATTGGGAAATCTATCATTTTACTATCAATCGGGTTATAATAGGATATGACAAGGGGTTAGAATTTAGGAGGTAATGGATTTGGATCAACGAACGCTAAAGGTATTAGAGTATAACAAAATTATTGCCATGGTGCAGGAGCATGCCTATTCAGATATGGGTAAGGCTTTGGTTAGAGATATTAACCCCGTTTCTGATATCTCTATAGTAAAAAGTATGTTAGATGAGACTACTCAGGCTCATTCTTATATTGCATTTGCAGGTTATTCTCCTATGGATACTTTTCCTGATATACAGAAAACCTTGCATAGAGCTAAAATAGGATCTTTATTGTCACCTCACCAATTGCTAGAGATAGGTTCTGTATTAAAAATCAGTGGTAGAGTGAAGGATGAGATAGGAAAATATCCTCATCCACAAAACATTCCTATTATTATAAATATGGTAGAAAAAGTCCAAAGGCATAAGAGCCTAATGGATGATATTTTTAGGTGCATTGAATCAGAGGATAAAATTTCTGATTATGCCAGTCCTCAACTGACAAATATAAGGAGAAGAATTCAAAGGGCGAATGAAAAAATAAGAGAGAGATTAAATAGTATGATTCATTCCCCTCATTTTCAGAAGTTTCTTCAAGAGCCCATAGTAACTATAAGAAATGGACGCTATGTTGTGCCGGTTAAACAGGAGCATAGGTCCAGTGTTCCAGGGATGATACATGATCAATCTTCTAGTGGTGCAACTTTGTTTATAGAACCAATGCCTGTAGTGGAAGCAAACAATGAGCTTAAGCAACTGGAACTGGAAGAAGAAAAGGAAATAGAAAGGATCCTTATGAAACTAACCGATAAAGTGCAATCTTGTTATGAAAGCATATTAGATAGTTTGTTTATACTATCCCGATTGGATATGATATTTGCTAAGGCTAGCTTTAGCCAGGCCTTTAACTGTATATGTCCAAAACTAGTTTCAGAGCCTGGTTTTAACATTGTAAATGGCCGCCATCCTTTAATCGATAAGGATGAAGTTGTTCCCATAACTATTAAATTAGGGAAAAAATCTAAGGCACTGATTATTACTGGACCAAACACCGGTGGTAAAACAGTAACTCTTAAGACAGCAGGTCTGTTTGTACTTATGACCCAATCTGGACTTCACATCCCCGCAGATTATGGAAGCGAGATGGGTATATTTAAAGGAGTTTTTGCTGATATTGGTGATGAGCAAAGTATTGAGCAGAGCCTTAGCACTTTTTCCTCTCATATGGTTCATATTGCTAACATTGTAGAAAAGGCTGATGATAAGTCCTTAGTATTATTTGACTAATTAGGCGCTGGAACTGATCCCACTGAGGGCGCGGCATTAGCTATGGCCATTCTTGATTATTTTCGTAGTAAAGGAATATGTACCATAGCAACCACCCACTATAGCGAATTAAAAGTTTTTGCTTTAACCCAAGAAGGTATGGAAAATGCATCCATGGAATTTGATGTAGAAACTCTTCGTCCCACCTATCGTTTATTGATGGGTATACCGGGAAAGAGCAATGCTTTTGAAATATCAAGACGCCTCGGCCTTAAAGAGGAACTTATAGAGCGGGCTAAAGAATTTTTAAGTCAGGAAGATATTCGCTTTGAAGATGTACTGTCTGATATGGAAAGAAACCGGATTAAAGCTGAGCAGGAGCGGGAGAAAGCAAAGTCTTATTTATATGAAATTCAAAGAATAAAAAAAGAACTGGAAGAAAAGGAAAGAAGTATTAAAGAAAAGGAAGACAAGATTTTGGCTGAGGCCAGACGAGAGGCGCGAAAAATCCTAAGGCAGGCAAAAGAACAGGCAGATTCTATTATACGTGAAATGCGCAAACTTGCTCAGGAGAGTCATGAAAAGGAGCAGCGCAGGGCTATGGAGCAGGCAAGGGAGAGGCTGAAACATAGCCTTGATGATATGGAGGAAGCATTGGAAGATTCCCTGCAACCTACCAAAAGCTTGATAAAGCCTCCAAAGAATCTAAAGCTAGGGGAATCGGTATATATTGTCAACCTTGATCAGACAGGACAAGTACTGGATATATCTGAACAAGGTGATGAGGTACAGGTTCAGGTTGGTATTATGAAGATAAACGTTCATATATCGAATCTAAGAAGGATTGAGGATAGACAGCCAAAAACCAAACCCACTCATTCAACATCCTTGTCTGTAAAAAATAAGTCCATATCTATGGAACTGGATCTTAGGGGGCAAAACGTCGAGGAAGCCTTGATAAATGTAGACAAATATTTAGATGATGTCTTTTTAGCTGGCCTTAAGGAAGTTGTGTTAATACACGGTAAAGGTACCGGGATACTAAGAAATAGCATACATCAGCATCTAAGGCATCATCCTCATGTTTCTTCCTTTAGACTGGGTAAGTTTGGTGAGGGAGAATCAGGGGTAACCATTGTTGAATTAAAATAGGGGGTTGCGTATGCAAAGAAGAAAAAAGATAATCCTTCCTAAAAGCGATAATCAATTTAAAGAAGGTCTAAGATTAATGATAATGAACTTGGTCATATTTTTAGCAGTGGGTATAATATCAGTAGGCTTATTTTGGATTGTGCACAGAATAAGGCTACTGGGCTTTCCCTTACCTTTACCAGTTTGGTTAGTCATATTGGGGACAGGCATTCCAAGTTGTATATTCTGGTTTCAATTTGGGAAAATATATGGGACTTTTGTAAAAGAAAGACCCTTTGTCAAGGGACTGACACTTGGTATAATTGGCAATGTTCCAGGATTTATTATATTGTATGTAACTGTTAGCAATTACTCATGGTTGAATACACTACCTCTAGATCCGGAAATTATCAGAATCACATATATTATTTTTCTAATGCTCTTAGTGCTAATGCCCATAATGGTATTATTAGGATCTTTGGATAAGAAACCAAAATAATATTAAAAAAAATGCAGATGACAATCAAAACTAGATTCTCATCTGCAATTTTTATATAATACACTAGATCTTAAATCTATTGATGGCTTCAGTTAATTGGATTGAAGCATCGTTCAATTCTTGTGCAAAGGCAGCAAGCTCTTCAATTCCTGCTAGCTGTTCTTCGGTAGAAGCAGTAACCTCTTGAACTGAAGCTGCCGATTCTTGTGAAACTGCGGAAATATTTTGCATGGATTCTATAGCTTTGTTCTTATGGGAATCCATTTCAGTAATTCTATTTAAGATTTCGTTTATACGCTGTGACAAGGTATCCATAGAGGACGAAATCCTTTCAAATACAGCCACAGTAGCACTTACAGCTTCGTTTTGTGATTCTACAATATCATCTGCTCTTTGAGCCTGTCTTACTGTTACAGAAGTTTGTTGCTGGGTTTCTTTAATTATAGTGGCGATTTCTTTTGTAGATTCTATGGATTGTTCTGCAAGTTTTTTAACCTCATT